>CALFSF010000423.1 GCA_937917025.1 uncultured Paraburkholderia sp. | reverse complement strand
GTTACGTAATCGAAACAGTAGTCGCGCACCAGACGGCGCAGCGCTGCATCCTGCAGCTGGCCTGGCGTGGTGGCGGCTACCCAGCCGACATTGGGCATCGTCAGGCACGACTCGAACCCGACGATTTCATGCGGCTGAAAACGGCTCTACAGGTCGAGCAGGCCGCCGGCTGCCGTACCGGCACGCACAGCGCGACGAACGTCCCGCGCCGAATTGACCACTTCCACATGCCAGCCGCGCTCGTGAAAGCGCGAATTCAGGTCCGCGCTTGGATCGCGAGTCACGTAAATCAATTGCCGCGGTGCGGATTCCATTATTCAGATCCTCTCGTCAACGAACGTTAAGGATGACGGCACGTACCTGAACAGTTGTTTTCAGACACGCCGGCTCACGTCGGGATTTCGCGTTGGCAAAAAAACGAACGGCCATTCCATTCCGTGCGGACAGCGGATCCCCGAAAAGCGGCGTGTGTGTATTGAGACGTCCCTGGTCCGGACTTTTTTTAAGATTTGCTGCTGTTTTCGAGAGCTTACTATACGCGCGCCGCCCGGAAAACATTTATGCAAATTAAATCTCTTTTCCGCCACAGGCAAGGCTGAGCGGGTGATTGCGGTTGTCTGCGTCCTGTTAATAAACCCTTTCAGCCGTCTGATTAAACGTTTTCACCGCGTTTTACTTCCTTCCCGCTGCTTTCGGAAATCTTCGGTATTTTCTTCCGCCCGTTTCAGACCTGAAACATTTTCCGTCGTTTTCTTAATCCTTTCGTCAAGCCAATTAGAAGCAGTCCAGTCCTGTCAACCGATTGCGGCAGATGGCACAGGTTTCGCTAAATGTCCTGCACCAAGGAGACACACCATGCGACCCGTTTTCCGCATCGACATGAAGTTGACCACGCGAGGCGCCGCACTCTGCGTCTTGCTGGCCTCGATGATGCTGCCCGTCGACGTCATTGCCCAGGTGGTGGCTCCCGCAGCAGACAGCAGCACGCCTTCCGTTGCCTCCGTCCCAGCCGCCAGTCTGGACGACGGCGCGGCGAATACATCGTCTGTCGCCGCACAGACGTCGGCCGGCTCCACCGGTGGGGCGGACGTCGCCTCGTCGAACGACATGTTGCTCGACGACCAGATGCTGTCGCGGCAGCGCGGCGGCGCGGTCGGCATGGTGATGGTGGCGGCGACGCCGCAGATGCGCGGCGGGTCGGTGACGCTGTGGGACGAGATCGCACCGCCCACGCCGCTGCCGATTCCGGTGGACGCGGCACGGGCAACCCAAAGCAACGTGGCGAGCTACACCAGGCAATGACACAAACGGACTACGAACACGATCGCCGCTGCCCGGCACCGGCACTTCGGTTCGCTATCGGGGACCCTGACATGAGCGCTTCAATCCAGACCACGCGTGCCCGCTGCCTGCACGCGCCGCGCGTCGCAGCGCTGCTGCTCGGCGCCCTTGCGGCCGGCGCCGCGACGCTCGCGAGCGCCGAGCAGGGGGTCAATCCCGGCGACATCATCGTCGAGCGTCAGATCACCCCGCGCGTCGCCTACGACAACGTGCCGAAGAGCCAGGACCCGGTGCTGGTGCGCGCCACGACGTTCCCGGCCAACAGCTTCAATCCGATGATGGCCACGATGGCGTCCGATGCGGACCTGACGAGCGCGCACGGCTCGACCGGACTCGTCGACGGCGGTGTGGGCGCGGCCGGTCTGCAGGCGGTCACCCGCATCCTCAGCGGCAACGCCACCGGCAGTAACGTCGCGCTGAACAACGGCAACATCGGCTCGCCCGCAGCGGGTATCGGCGGCACGATTTCCTCGTCGATAACGGGCGCGCTGGCGCCGCTGTCGACCGCCCTCGGCGGTGCGCTGGGAGGCCTGAAATGAGCCGCCTCCAGGCCCGCAACCCCGGCGTGCGCCGCTCGATCGTCGCGTGCGCGCTGTGCGGCGGCGCGCTGCTCGCCCCGGCCGCCCATGCGCAGTCCGTGCCGCGCGTCACCGCCGACGCGACGATCGCGAACGGCGCGGCGACCAGCGTGAACGGTGCGATCGCGGTAAACGAAACAGCCGGCCTCGATAACGCCCAGGCCAACCAGTTGACCATCGCGACGGGCGGCGCGGCGGCGAATGGCAATTTCAGCGCCCAGAGCGCGACGGTCGCCGCGAAGGTCAAGGCCGCGCGCGCGTCGATCGAAGGCAATGCGTTTTCCAGTACGTCCGGAGCGGTGATGTTGAACCAGTCTGCGGGCGCGGGAAATCTCCAGCAAAACAGTGTGCAGCTTGGCACTGCGGCGCTCGGAGTCGAGACCGTCCCGGATGGGGTGCTATCCGCGACGGCCGCGAAAAACGGTGGTTCAGGTCAATCCATCGGGGTTCAGGGCGTCAGGGAGGCCAGCATCTCCAATGATGCCTTCAAGAACGTCAGCGGGATCGTCCAGATCAACCAGACTGCCGGAGCCGGTAATGCAACGGCTAACAGTTTTGTGCTCCGTCCCCCGGCGGGCACTCTTTTTTAAATAGCCACACTCGTATCGGAGCGAAAAATGAAACGCACAATTATTGCAGCGGCGGTGTTTGCGGCAGCTACGGGTTCCGCCTTCGCATCGCCGCAGAATCCCTACCTGTTCAACACCACCATGGTCGGACAGCAGGTAGGCATCGAAGGCTGGGTCACGCTGTTCGGCTGCGTGGACGTGTCCAGCACCGCCGGCGCCGTCGTGAACAACACGCAGGGCACCAGCGTCCATGCATCGCTCGACCCGCAGGCACAGAGCTATGTGAAGGGCGCCGTCACGACGACCTATAACAACAGCTCGACGAGCGTTGTCGGCACCGGCACGAACAGCACGTACGACAACAAGTCGTTCGCCGCGAGCCAGGACTCGTCGCAGTCGCACGTGACGAGTTCGACGAACGCGTCCAACTCGACGACGACGAAGACCTCGTCCAGCAACTACGCGTACGGCAACACGGCGAGCGCGGGGGAAGCCAGCCAGGCACATAGCGCGAACGACAGCGGCTGGGCCAGCAACAGCGCGTCGGCAAGCGACAGGTCGAAGACGCACAACGACGCGTCGGCATCGAACAGCGCGCACTCGAACTATTCGAACGGCAGCCAGTCGCAAGCGGCGGCGGGCACGGCTTCGGCCGGCATTGCCACCTCGAGCAGCGGCAACCTCTTCAACGGGAACGCCGGCGTCACGGTTTCGGGTTCGGAAAGCACCGCGTCGAACTACAACAAGGGGCACAACGACGGCAGCGCGTCGAACTCGGCGCACGCATCGAACTCCACCGACACGTCGAACTCGACGAATAGCGCCGATGCAAACCACGCTTCGTACGCCGACGCATCCCAAAGCTGGGCGGCAACGGCATCGAACAGCGGCTCGGGCAACAAGTCGAACGGCTCCACGTCGACCTACGCTCATAACGACTCGTCCACGCGTGTGACAGGAAGCGCAAGCTCCTCTTCGTCCAGCAAGTCGTCGCAAGCGTCGCATCAATGGGGCTATAGCGTGAACGACACGCTGGCAACCACCGACGTGAAGACGACCGGCTCTGTCACCCAGGTCTATGACACACGCGTCGCCGGCACGCTGAACGCCACGACGGGTGCGGGCGCGGGCTCGGGTGTGTCGGGCAACCTCGGCATCAACATCGCGGAAGGCATCGACAACGCCCAGAGCAACGACACCTCGCTCGCTTCGGTCGACATCGGCAACGTGTTCGGCAATGCGCAGGTCTTCAACGTCCAGTCGTCTTCCGGGTCCGCGAAGATCAACAACTTCAACCTGAACGCCTCGATCGGCGATAACTCGCTGCAAAACGTCTCGGGCAACGTTGGCGTGAACGTCGCGTCCGGCATCGGCAATGCGCAGAACAACAGCCTTGCCGGCGCGGTCACGACGACACCGGGTTATGCGGCGACGACGGCGATGGTCGCCACGGACAACAACTCGCAGGACGCGTCGCTGGCGGTGAAAGGTCAGTTCCAGGGTACGGCAATGCTCGGCGCAGGCGCGCTTGCGGGCTCAACCGGCAACATCGGCGTGAACATCGCCGGTGGCGCGGGCAACCTGCAGCACAACGGTCTGGCGATCGCCGCACTCAACAACGGTCACTGATCGACTCATAGTGGGGAACGCGCCGGCCGCCACCGAAGCGGCCGGCGCGAATCAGCAGGAGACCAGCATGTCCGGGCTTGTCCCACCTCTCGTATCGCGGTGCGCCGTCAGGCTCGCCGCTGTGCTGGCAAGTTGCACGATGTGTGCGGCAGGCCACGCACAGGCGGTCATCGATACGTCTACCCTGATGGGCGTCCCGCTTCATAAAACGGTGCGCTCGATGAAGGATATTCGCTACGGCCACATCGTCAGCCAGCAGTTCGATTACAGCTGCGGTGCAGCCGCGCTCGCGACACTCCTCAAATACGGCTACGGCATCGACATCCCCGAGACGGAACTCATCCGCCGCATGATGGTGTTCTCCACGCCCGACGTCGTCGTGAAGAATGGTTTTTCGATGCTCGACATGAAGAAGTTCGTCGAGACGATCGGGCTGCGCGGCCGGGGCTATCGGGTCAACATCGACGCGCTCTATCACCTGCAGATCCCCGTGATGGTTTTGATGAACATCGGAGGGTATGAGCACTTCGTGATCGTCAAGCACGCGCAGGACGGCCGCGTTTTCATCGCGGACCCTGCTCTCGGCAACCGCATCGTGCTCGAAGAGGACTTCGCGAAGACCTGGAACGGTCTCGTGTTCGCCGTCCTCGGAAAACCGTTTCTGGAGAATTCACCGCTATTGCAGGACAACGAGTCGCTGGCCCTGAAGCTGCGCACCAACGCGCTGAACAACGGGACGGCGGCGACTCCTTTTGTCGAATTTGGCTTGATCAAGGCAGACCTGTTCTGACCCGACCATGAAGCTTACATTGACCCGGTTCGGCTTCGCGTTGTGCGCATCGACATGCGTCTTCGCAAGCGGGGCTTTCGCCGCTGACGGAACAGGCGCTTCGCCGGTTCCCGGCTTTCTGTCGGCGCGCGATGTTGCCCCTCAGCAACTCAAGTGGCAAATGGTGGACGACGACGTACTCGAGCGTCAGACCGGCAAATTCGCCGGTGCCCCGATGATCTCCGGGTTCGTGCTGAGTGTTCTTTCCCAATGGCAGTTGCCCAATGGTGCGGCG
>CALFSF010000422.1 GCA_937917025.1 uncultured Paraburkholderia sp. | reverse complement strand
CTTACACCTGGCATGCGAAAATCCTGCGCCGGTCGATCGAAACAGACCGTTTATCCGCCTGTCTACGGCCCAATTGTGCGAATCCCACTGGTCTTGTGAATGGACAAACTCGCTGCGATGCAAGCGTTCGTCCGGGTAGTCGACTCCGGCACATTTACCCGTGCCGCCGACCTGATGAACGTGCCCAAGTCCACTGTCACGCGTCTTGTCCAGGAACTCGAAAAGGAACTGGGCGTGCGGCTTTTGCACCGGACGAGCCGGCACCTCACGCTGACCCAGGAAGGCCAGGCCTACTACGAAGGCTCGATCCGCGTACTCGATGACGTCGGTTCGCTCGACAGCAGCGTATTGAGCGCCGCCCGTTCGCCGAAAGGAAAGATCAAGGTGGAGTTGCCCGGTTCGCTCGCGCAGCACGTCGTCGTGCCAGCGATGCCTGAATTTTTCGCGCGCTATCCTGATGTGCAGGTCGAGATGAATATCGGCAACCGCCCGGTCGATCTGATCGCCGAAAACCTCGACTGCGTGCTGCGACTCGGGCCGTTGCTCAATGACTCGCTGATTGCGAGGCCGGCCGGGACACTCCCCCTCGTCACCTGCGCCTCGCAAACGTATCTCGCGCGTCACGGTACGCCGCAGGAACCGGCTGATTTGTCGCAAGGACACACGATCATACGGATGGCATCGCCGCGCTCCGGCCGCGATTTCGTGTTTCAACTGACGCGCGACGAAGCGGTGGTCAAGATACACGGCGCCCATCAACTGACAGTCAACGACTCGGGTGCGGCGCTCGCGGCAGGTGTGGCCGGGCTCGGCGTGCTGACCACCTATGCGTTTCTGGTCGATCCGCATCTGCAATCCGGCGCGCTGCAACGGCTATTTCCAGCGTGGAAAGGCGACCGGATTCCGGTTCACATCGCTTATCCGGCTAACCGGCATCTGGCCTCGAAGGTTCGGGTCTTCGTCGATTGGGCAATCGATCTGCTTCACCGGATGCAGTCCGATTGATCCTGCGCGCGGCCTTCAAACGCCGGGCCCATCGGGCGTAACCGCAAACCGCGCGGCAAGCGAGTCCACGGTAAGTCGGCCGGGTCCGCGATCATCGGGCCCGGCGCCTGCGCGACCAGTACCGCGTGCGCGACAGGTTCGAAGTCCGCCCGAAAATGCACCGAGCTTTTGTTGACCAGAATGCCCATTGCCTCCGGCTCGATACCGGCGACCCGATAGAGGTTGCGGTCGAGCATTTGCGATTTGACCGAACTCACCGCGATCAGCACGCCGTCGATTCGCAGACACGCCACCCGGCCAAGATCGACTTCCATGCCATGCATCATCGGACCGTCGAGGCGGCATCTGCCCGCCGACACCGCGACGACCTCGAACGACCCCGACAGCGGGCTGTCGCCGGGCACGCCCGATGTACCGCCAAGCGCCACCTCGATACGCGCGCCGACACCCGCGCGATGCGCTTGCGCGGCAGCAGCCGCATCCCAGATCAAGCCGACCGCAGCCCGTTGCGCGCCGTTGCGCAGCAGCGCGCGCACCATCTCCATCGTATTCGAATCGCCGCCCGCACCGGGATTGTCCTGCGTGTCGGCGATCACCACCGGTCTGTCAGCCGCGGCGCTCAGGCGCATGGCTTCGCGGACTGCCTCGTCCGGCATCAGGAACGGAACTTCCCACGCCGATTCCTGCTCGACGATCGCCTCGCAAAGCGCGTCGACCGCTGCGCTGAGTGCGTCGGGATCGTCGGCGTAGCCCCATACGACCGGGCCGCATTCCGGGAAGTCGGCGGCGGGGAAACCCGGCGCGAAGGAAACCGATACGATGCCGTCCTGTTCGAGCGCCGCCAGCCGACGATACACGCCGAGGGCGGGTTCAAGCAGCGTACACATGCCGTTAATCGGAATCAGAAACGGCAACCGCTTCGCGACCCGGTGCAGATGGCGGCCGCCGTTGAAGAGACGCGTCAGCAGGTGCGCGGCGCGCGCGCCGGTCCTCGCCATATCGACGTGAGGATAGGTCCGGTAAGCGACCAGCGCATCTGCGTGATTCAGCATCCGCTGCGTGATGTTGGCATGCAGATCCAGCGACGCGACCACCGGTACGTCGGGTCCCACCACCGCGCGGATCCGCTCGAGCAATTCCCCTTCTCCGTCGTCCAGGTGCCCGGCAACCATCGCGCCATGCAGATCGAGGTAGATGCCGTCGGCGCGATGGACGCGACATGCGGCCACTATCTCGCCCGCGATCCGCTCATAAGCATCCTCGGTCACATGCGCCGACGGACTCGCGCCGGCCCATATCACAGGCAGCAGCGTATAGCCCGCGCGTTCGGCTTCACGCATGAATCCGCCGGCGGGAAGATTCATTTCACGCAGCGATGCCAGGTGAGCGCCGCGCACCATCGCAGGAAAAGCTTCGCCACGCACGAAGCTCTCGTAGGTCGCCCGCGTGGGCGCAAAAGTATTGGTCTCATGCTGGAAACCAGCGACCAGAACGCGTTCGTGTGACATTCAGGCTCTCCTGGACGGGACTCGTGGCGGCATTCGATCCTGACGCGCGTGCAGCGCGCCAACCCGGGTCAATCGTCATTTAGCGAAGCGCGGCGCGCAAGCGCAACTTCGTCAGTCAGGCGTTGCCTTGCAAGCAACGCCCCGGCCGGGTTCGCGCGAGTGGTCCTCATCGCTGCAAAGGCCGGTCCCAGTACGGCGGATCGCCGATGTGCACGCGAATATGTTCCAGAAACAGACGCGCCCTCGTCACATGCGAGCGACCAGGCAGGCGAACTGCGTAGATCGCGGGTGCGTCCTTGACGGCGTTGCCGTCGTCGGACGAAAACAGCGGCACGAGCCGACCTTCGTGTAACAGGTCCCCGACCAGCCAGCTCGCCAGATGCACCACGCCAAAACCCGCGACAGCAGCATCGAGCAGGGTCTCCGTGTCGTCGCACTGAAGGCGTCCGCCGACCGGCAATGGCGCGCCGCGATTCAGACCGGGGAAGGTCCACCATCCTGGCGGCGTCGGTTTTGACGACACCGTCAGACATTCGTGATCGACCAGTTCCTTCAGCGTGTCCGGACGTCCGGCTTTCTCCAGATAGGCCGGTGCGGCGCAGACCAGCCGGCGTAGCGGCGCGAGCCGGGTCGCCACGAGATCGCCATCCACCAGACGCCCGATCCGTATCGCCAGATCGACACGCTCGACCGAAAGATCAATCACCTTGTCGCTCAGCTGAAGATCGAC
This sequence comes from uncultured Paraburkholderia sp., assembly GCA_937917025.1. Classification (GTDB taxonomy): domain Bacteria; phylum Pseudomonadota; class Gammaproteobacteria; order Burkholderiales; family Burkholderiaceae; genus Paraburkholderia. The sequence goes on along the minus strand of CALFSF010000422.1, from coordinate 14,617 downwards.
TTTCATGCGCGGGTATTTCGTCAGGAACGATCGCACAGCGGGTGCGACGTGCCGCCGTCCGAAAGCCGACGGCGCGGCGATGGTCAGCACGCCGCGCGGCTCGGCGTCGCTGCTGGACAGGAAATCGCGAGCTTCAGTCAACTCCAGCAACACGTTGCGCGCGGTGCCGAGAAAGTGCTGCCCGGCGTCGGTCAACACCAGCCTTCTCGTGCCCCGTCGAAACAGCGGGAGCCCCAGTTCGGCTTCGAGGCCGTCGATCCTGCGCGTCACCGACGACACCGCGACGTCGAGTTCGCGCGCAGCGGTAGAGAAGTTGCCCGCTTCGACAACTGCGACGAACACCTCCAGGTCTTTTAGCATCCACCGCTCCAGTTTTGCATTTATTGCAATCCGACTTTGCATACTAGCCGATTGTTTAGCTATTCACGCAAAAGCACAATCACGCCATCGAATCGACGGCATGGTGCCGGGAAAAAGGAAACGATCATGAAAACTCGCAACATGCATTTCACCGCACGGAAGCTGTGGACCGGCGCGGCGCTGGCGGCAACCTTGCTGGCGTCGAACCTCGCTATCGCCGCCGACATCACGTTCACCGCCGACCAGACCTATCCGGAAAGCGTCACGTGGTCGGCCCGGCAACACGTCTTCATGGTGGGCTCGGTGCGGCACGGCACGGTTGGAAAGGTCACGCCGGACGGCCGGTACACGGTCTTCATCAAGGACAGCCGTCTCGTGTCCACGCTCGGTCTGCTGGTCGATGACCGACGCAACGTCCTGTGGGTCACCAACGCGGATCCGGGCGCCGGCGAACGCACCAACGAGGCCACGCGCGGCAAACTGGCGGCCGTCGCGACCTACGACGCCACCACCGGCGCGCCGCGTGCGTACTACGATCTGTCGAGTCTCGATCCGGGTGCGCATCTGGCCAACGATCTGGTCCTCGACGCCCGCGGTAACGCGTATGTGACCGACAGTTTCGCGCCGGTTATCTACCGTATCGACACAAAGGGACACGCGTCGATCTTCGCACGCGACGCGCGCTTCAAAACCGGCGAAGGCTTCAACCTGAACGGCATCGCAATGCATCGCGGCGGATATCTGCTGGCCGGGAATTACAACTCAGGCGAGTTGTTCCGTGTCGACATCGACGACCCGTCGAAAATCGAACAGGTGAAGTTGCCAGAGCCGCTGAAAGGCGCGGACGGATTCAACCTGATCGACGACAACCATCTGGTGGTCGTGCAAAACGCAGGGGTGGACCGCACCGTCGAACTGGTTTCCACCGATGGCTGGCAAACCGCCACGATCGTCCGCACGCAAAAGAGCGAACAATCGATGCCCACCGCGGCCGTGAAAAGGAATGGCCATGTGTACGTGCTGAACTCGCGGATAGACACGCTATTCAAGCCGGACGCGCCCAAGGTCAGCGAATACATCCTCCAGCAATTCTAGACACGCACTTTATCAGGCACCTGGCAAGGCTCGCTGCGCCGCGGTCTTTGCCGGTGCATGCCCTTGACCCGCTCAATTCAAACTGAAGGAATCCACATGTTGACCCTTTACTTCCACCCGACGCCGAACGGCATGAAAGTCGCACTGATGCTGGAAGAACTGCAGTTGCCGTACACCCTGCAACCCGTCGACATCTTCAAGGGAGAGCAGCACGCGCCTGAATTCCTGAACATCAATCCGAACGGGAAGGTACCGGCGCTCGACGACGATGGCATCACGCTCTTCGATTCTCACGCGATCCTTCTGCATCTGGCGCAGAAACATGGCCGGCTGACACCGTCCGCGCCCGTCGAGCGCGCGGCGGCACTGTCATGGCTTCAACTCGTTGCGACGGGTCTGTCGCCGTTCTCCGGTCAAGCGGTGCATTTCCTGCACTATGCGCCCGAACCGGTTCCGTATGCCCGCAACCGGTATCTCAAGGAAGTGGAGCGGCATTACCGGGTACTCGATCAACGGCTCGCTCACACGTCTTATCTTGCCGGCAGCCAATATTCGATTGCCGATATCGCGCTATGGGGCTGGGCAAACTCAGCGGCCTATATCTTCGGTGAGCAAGGTCTTTCCGGTTATCGACATGTGAAGCGTCTCGTCGATGAGATTTCGGCGCGCCCCGCGGCCGCACGCGTCAATGCGTTGAAGAGCAGCTTGACGCTCAAGACCGAAATGGACGAGGACGCCCGGCGCGCGATGTTTCCGCAAAATCACTAGTGCCCGGACGCGTTAGCCGGAATGCGTGTGGGATGAAACGCGTGCCGGCTATTGCAACATGCCCGGAGACAACGATTGCATGAGTGTTGCTCCGGCAGCAACACGGCCCGCCAGATGTTGATCTTGCCGGTCCATTTTTGTGTACGGACCATAAGCGCACTTTATCTGGAGGACGACATGCTGGCCGCAAGAGAAGACCTAAAGACACTGAAGACGCGCCAACTTCATTCAAAGCTGGACTGGCGCATCCTGCCGTTCCTGCTGGTCTGCTATACCTTCGCGAACCTCGACAAGATCAATGTCGGCTTTGCCAAGTTGCAGATGCAAAGCGATCTGCGTTTCTCCGACGCGGTCTACGGCCTGGGTGCAGGCATTTTCTTCCTCGGTTACGTACTGTTCGAAATTCCGAGCAACCTGCTCATGCCCCGCATCGGCGCGCGCAAAACGATCAGTCGCGTGATGATCCTTTGGGGTCTGGCGTCCGCGAGCATGATGTTCGTCCACAACGAAACGTCGTTTTACGTCACGCGTTTCCTGCTGGGTGTATTCGAAGCCGGCTTCGCGCCCGGCATGATTTTCTATCTGACCTACTGGTACGGACCGCGACGCATGGCGCAAGTCACGGCGATCGTGATGCTGGCCGGTCCGATCGCGGGCATTGTCGGTGGACCGTTCTCGACCTGGGTCATGACACGCTTCATGGGGACGGCCGGTTTCGCTGGCTGGCAATGGATGTTTCTGGCCGAAGGCCTGCCCTGCGTGCTGCTCGGTCTGCTTTCGCTGCGGGTGCTGTCAGACCGTCCCGCCGACGCGGCGTGGCTGAACACCGAAGAGAAAGCACTGCTCGAGCAGGAACTGGCGCATGCATCGCCGCGCCATCACGCGTTCTCACAGGTGCTGCGCGACCCGCGCATCTATCTGATGGCCGTCACCTACTTCTGCATCATTTGCGGCATCTTTACCGTGAGCTTCTGGTTGCCCGCCATCCTCAAATCGGACGGCGTCACCGACACCATGCAGATCGGCTACTACGCGGCGATTCCTTATATCGTCGCTGCCGTCGCGATGTTCCTGATCGGCCGGCGTTCGGACCGGCTGGGCGAGCGGCGCATTCACAGCGCCGTGCCGGCCGCCCTCGGCGCGATTGCGCTTGCGCTGGCCGCCCGCAGCGGTGGACACCTCGCGCTGTCGCTCACCTGCATGTCAATCGCCACGGCGATGATCTGGGCCGCCTATACCGTATTCTGGGCCATTCCGTCCGAACATCTGAAAGGCAGCGCAGCCGCTGGCGGCATTGCGTTGATCAACACGATCGGCTCGTTCGGCGGATTTGTGAGCCCGACCATCATCGGCTGGGCCCGAACTCGAACGGGCTCGCTGGAAGCCGGACTTTACGTGATGGTCGGCATCACCCTGCTGGGCGCGATTCTGCTCACTACCATCAACCGCTCCCGTGGCGCCTCGACACGCATCCAGCTCGCGAACGAACACCAGTCATAGCGAAACCCGGCGCAGCAACGCTGGGCACGCCGGCCCCGGTCGCCATTTCGTTCGCGACGAAATGATCTCACGAAGGAACGTATCAATGAACGCCGTACCTAAAATCATCGCCATCACGGGCGCCAGTAGCGGCATCGGAGAGGCCAGCGCGCGCCTTCTCGCACAATCGGGCGCAACCGTTTTCCTCGGCGCACGACGCGTGGAGCGGCTCGAACGCATCGTCGCCGACATCCGGGCCGCCGGCGGTAACGCATACGCCGCGGCGCTGGACGTCACGAGCCGCGAGAGCATGAACGCATTCATCGCTCAAGCCGTGCAACGCGCGGGCAGGATCGACGTGCTGGTCAACAACGCCGGCATCATGCTGCTCGGCCCGCTGGACGAAACCGGTCCCGACGAATGGGACCGGATGGTCGACGTGAACATCAAGGGTGTGCTGCACGGCATCGGCGCGGTGCTGCCCGTGATGCGGGCACAAGGTCGCGGTCATGTCGTCAACATCGCGTCGATCGCCGGACATCGCGTGCGCGCGGGCGCGACCGTGTACTGCCCCACCAAGCATGCGGTGCGTGCCCTCTCCGAAGGCTTCAGACAGGAGGCCGGCCCGTTTCTCCGTTCGACGCTGATTTCACCTGGCGTCGTCCAGACTGAATTGCCGGAGCACATCACCCACGCGCAGTGGGCAAGCGATTCGAAAACTGCCTATGAGATCGCGATTGGCGCGGACGTGATCGCCCGTGCCATTGCGTATGCGATCGAACAGCCCGAGGAAGTGGATGTGAACGAAATCGTCATTCGCCCCACCGCGCAGAGCAGCTAACACGCGGAAATCTCACGCACGACGCCGACCGATCCGGCATTCGCACGCTCACTCATGAACTTCCATCCACGTATGAAAAACGACACGCTGCACGACGATCTCACCGCACTGACGATCCCCGATATTCAGGCACGCTTTGCCGACGGCTCGCTGACCGCCGGACAGCTCACGCAGGCGCACATTGAGCGCATTGCCGCATTGAACCCGCATTACAACGCCATCATCTTCGATCACAACGCCGCACTCGAAGACGCCCGCGCAATCGACCTCAAACGTCAACGCGGAGAAACGCTCGGGCCGCTCGCCGGCATTCCGGTCGTCGTCAAGGATACGATGGATATGGCGGGCTATCCGACGACGGGCGGATGGAGCCTGCTCTGCAGCAAAACGGGCGGCACCGATCTGATGCCGTCAACCGATTCTCCGGTCGTGCGTCGCATGCGCGAAGCGGGGTGCGTCATTCTGGGCAAAACCAATGTGCCGGTCCTGAGCGCGACGGGGTCCCATGCGAACGACAGCTGGGCCGGCCCCACGCTCAATCCGGTTGCGCCTTCGCGCATGCCCGGTGGAAGCAGCGCCGGCACCGCAGCCGCGGTCGCAACGAATATGGCCGTTGTCGGCCTTGCTGAAGAAACCGGCGGCTCGATCCAGAACCCCGCCGCCGCGCAGGCGCTGGTCGGCGTCAAGCCCACTTTTGCGCTGGTCCCCAATACAGGCGTCATGCCGCTGGCGGGCAGCACACGCGATGTGGTCGGGCCGATTGCCCGAACCGTCCGCGACGCGGCGCTGGTGCTCGACGCCCTCGCCGGCTATGACGCGGCCGATCCGAAGACGGTAGCGAGCGTAGGCAAGCGTCCACGCGGCGGCTATACCAGTCTGCTCGACGCACATGCGCTGTCGGGCAAGCGGCTAGGGTTGTATGGCCCCGGCTGGCGTAACCGGCCGCTCTCCGGTGAGACCCAGCAACACTACGCGCGGGCGCAGGCCGAACTGGTCACGCGAGGCGCGGTATTGATCGCCGACCCGTTTGCGAACAGCGGCTTCGCTGCGCTCGGGCGCCCCGCGCCGGGCACCGATCATTTCGACGCGCGCGGAATGGAGTGCCTGCCCTACGACATGCAGAAGTACCTCGAACGCATGGGCCCGGATGTCGCCATCAAAAGCTGGCAGGCGTTTGTCGCAGCCACCGCCAGCGACGATCCGTTCGCGGCCACTGGCGTTCTGCCGTTCATGTATAGCCTCGACGGCTTCGAGGCCGCCCTGGCGCAGCCGTCGATCAATTCGACGGTCGGCGCGTTCTTTGCGTTGCGCGAGCGCTATCTGTCGATTTTCCACGACGTGATGGAAGCGCACGCGCTCGACGGACTGGTGTTCCCGCAACTGCGCGATGAACTGCCGCCGCGTGATGGCGATGAAAGCGTCCATGAAACGACGGTGTGCGAAATCAACATCGCCGGTCTCCCGGGCGTGACGGTACCTGCCGGATACTACGCATCCGGTTCGCCGTTCGGTCTGATTTTCGTCGGAAGACAGTGGGACGAGGCAGCGCTGCTCGGCATGGCTTACGACTACGAGTGCGCAACACGTCATCGCAAAGAATTCGTTGCGCGATAGCCCGATCAGGCAGCCACGGAATCCGCGAACATCGTCAGACGCGAGCGGATCCAGCGCAACGCCTCTTCCGCGGCGATACCGAGGGGCCTGCCCTGCTTCACGATCAGACGCGCCCTGGCACCGGCCAGAAGCGGATGGTCGATCGGCAGTGCGGCCAGTTCGCCTGTCGACAGTTCGCGCAACGATGCGTATCCGCCGATCAGCGTCGCGCCTTTGCCGCCCAGGACGAACTCGCGCAACACCGACAACGAATTCGTCACCAACGCAGGTTTGAGTTCAAGATGCTCCGCGTAAGCAAGCAATGCCGCGATCTGCCCCAGCCCGTTGCCGGCCGGCATGACAGCCAGCGAACACGCCAGCATCTCGGCCAGCGTGACCGGCCCTCCCCGACGCGCAAGCGGATGATCGGCACGCACCAGCAATGTGACCGGCTGCGGCGAACTGGCAACGAAGGCGATGTCCGGACGGACCTCGGGATTGAACGCAAGCCCAATGTGCGCGGCACTCGACGCGACCACCTCCACGATCTCGCTGACGGGCAACACGTCCACCTTCACGCCGATCCCCGGATAGGCTGCGCAAAACGGCGCCATCACCTCGCCCATCAGGTCGACCACATACCCTTCGCTGGTGACGACATGCACGGCTCCGACCTGAAGTCCACGCAACGCGGAGAGACGGTCCTCGAATTGCTCCTGTTGCGCCTGAAACCCGCGGCAGAATTCGAGCAGATGATGGGCGCCCTCCAGCGGCCGCAGCCCCCGCGCATGCCGCTCGAACAGCGCGATACCCAGTTCTTCCTCAAGCAGCTTGATCTGCCGCGTGATGACCGATGGCGACGTATTCAGGCTTTCCGACGCGCCGCGTATCGAACCATGCTGAAACACCTCGAAGAAGTAGCGCAAGCGCCGCTGATTCAGTTCCCGCATTGGCCGTGCCTCCCGGGAAATGGATTGACCACCGTAACCGTGCCGGCCACGGCGATTGACACAGCTTGATCTTGTCGACCCTGCGGGGCAGGCATCACGATAATTCCTTCATCAAGGATGAACAAAACATGAAATACAGGAACCTGCGTAGACAGCTTCGAGCGCGCCTTACTGCAAACCGGGTCCTTGCGGTGCCTGGCGTATATGACGCGCTGTCCGCCCGTCAGGTGGAGCGTGCGGGATTTGAAGCCGTCCATGCGGGCAGTTATTCGTTTGCTTCATCGCTCGCGCTTCCCGACGTAGGCATGCTGACGATGACGGAGATCTGCGAGAAAGTAAGCGGAATCGCCAGTGCCGTGTCGATTCCAGTGATCGCCGACGCCGAGAACGGCTTCTTCAACCCCGCTGCGATTGGGCGTGCCGTTCGGTGCTTTGAGCAGGCCGGCGCAAGCGCCATTCACATCGAGGACCACCTGAGCGGAAAACATACTTCGGAACCCAGGCGCGTGGTGCCGCTCGACGAAGCCGTTCAGAAAATCCGCGCCGCACTCGCCGCGCGTGAAGACCCTGACTTCATGATCATCGCCCGCACCGACATCGCGTGGGTGACGCGTAGCGTCGCCGACGCCGTCGCGCGGATGAAAGCGTTCATCGCCGCCGGCGCCGATGCCGTCATGCCCACCGGGCTGACGCTGGAACAGTTGCGCGAGGTGCGCCAGCACGTTTCGGCTCACGTCGTGATCGTCAACTCGAATGGCGACTCGCTTGAAAGTGAGCAGGCCGCGGGAGCCAGTATCGTCATCTACCATAGCTTTTGCGTGAACGCGGCGAACTTTGGGATCCAGCAGGCATTGCAACGTTTTTCCGCGACGCACCGCATTGGATCGTTAGGGGGCGCCATGTCCTCTCTTGAGGAAATAGAGGACCTGGTGGGTTACGACGAATACAACCGCCATCTGCAACGTTACGCCCCGCCTTCCCGCTCGCCGGAGGCACGCGATAGCGCCGACCTGACACCCCCCCGAAACGCAGGCAGATGAACGGTAGCGCTAAAGCACAAAGCTGGCACAATCGGAATCCAGGTCGCTGGAAGCTTTTTGTCAACAAAACACCAGTAAAACGCTGGTGAAATTATAGAAGTTTTATTTTTTTAGCGCTACGATGAATTGCATCATGGGAACTCCGAAGCAGCCCGTTGTCCTGTCTCCTCATCTCGTGTCGCCGAAGAGCGCCGAGGCGAGCGGGTTCGAATCCGGCATGATTGTCTGCTGGAATGCTTTTGTCAGATGACTTGAAAAAGGCACTGCGGCAACCGGCATAAGCGACCTGAATTTCATGCACGTCGTGGTTTTACATCAGCTCAAATACCACGCGCGCAACAAGAAGCTTGCTGACATCTGTTATGTGCTGAATCTGACCGACACACACATCATGAGGCAACGTGTTCTCTGGTTACCCTGAAGGCAACGTACCCTTCCCACAATTGCACTTGCCTTAACAGCGCTGCACAGGGATGCTGCTGGACGGCACACACCGTGCTCCGCTTCTCCGGCCAACCCCATCACGAGCGATTTCAGATGACCTTTTCTTCTTCGTACCCCATCCCACAGGGTTGGCGCGCTCACCTCGAACGTGCAGTCCAGCGACGCGATGAAATCGGCGCGTGGACGCAGCTGGATCCCGCCGCGATCGAACGGGATGTCCTCGCGTCGGAAAGCGAAAGCGGAAAGCCGCTCTCTGGCCTGTCGGTCGGCGTGAAAGATATCATCGACGTCGCCGGCTTCGCGACTGGCTGCGGCTCCTCCATCCAGGCGAATCACGTCGCGTTTGCGGATGCCGCGATCGTCGCCATGCTGCGGGGCGCCGGCGCACTGATATTCGGCAAGACCGCGACCGCGGAGTACGCCTATCTGACACCGCCCGTCACGCGAAATCCCGTCGATCGGCGGCACTCTCCCGGCGGCTCGTCGTCTGGTTCCGCTGCGGCTGTCGCGGACTTTCAGGTCGAAGCAGCGATAGGAACCCAAACCGCCGGATCGATCATCCGCCCCGCGTCGTTTTGCGGAATCGTCGGATATAAGCCCAGCCACGGCATGTTCAGTCTCGCTGGCATCAAGCCCACATCGAGAAGCCTCGACTGCATCGGCTGGATGGCGCGGGATGTTTCCACCACCCGATCGATCTGGTCCGCACTCAAGCCGTTCACGGATCGGGCCCCTTCCAGGCAGCCTGTTCTGGGAATCTGCCGCACGGAGAACTGGCCGGATGCTTCACCCGAACTTCGTGCTGCGTTGCTGCGCCTCGCGTCGGCGATCGGCGCATCGAACGAAGTCGCGTTACCGGCCGGCCTCGATGCGCTGCACCACACCATCATGAAGTTCGAGATGTGCGCCGAACTCGCCACCGAGCGGCTGCAGTTCGCAGATCGGCTGAGTCAATGCCTGTTCCAGTTCCTGAACGACGATCCGGTCAGCTTCGATGATTACCGGAGAGCGCTCGAGTCGCGCCGCAGCATCGATATCGACGCGATTTTCTCGAACGCGGACATTCTGCTCACACCCGCGACGCCGGGTGAGGCCGTCGAATATGGAAGCACCGGAAGTCCCATGTTCAATCGCGTCTGGACGCTGCTCGGGCTGCCGTGCATCACCGTTCCGTTTGCGTTCGGCTCTCGTGGACTGCCGCTTGGCGTCCAGCTCGTCGCAAGACACGGCGAAGACGAGCGCCTGTTCGGCGCCGCGCTGGCAATCGAGCAATTCATTCGCGATGGCCGCCTGGCGTAGTCCCGTCTTCGTCCGCGTGTCTCCGTTCAATTCAACGCCACGCCCCTCGTCTCCGGGCCAAGTAGCGCAATCGTGGCGGCCGCCACCGCGAAGCAGCCCGCACCGACCGCAAAGGCACCGGAGGGGCCCGTCAGGGGCAACATCAACGCGATGCCGGACGGGCCGATGATCGAACCGATCCGCCCGATCGCCGATGCCATGCTCGACCCGGTTCCGCGCGATCGCGTCGGGTACAGTTCCGGCGTGTACGCATAAATCACCGACCACATGCCGAAAACGAAAAACTGCATCGCCAGCCCCGCGGCGATCAGGAGCGGGAGATCCGTGCGATGGCTGATACATTGACCGTACACGAACGCCGCTACCGCGCTGCCGAGGAGACAGGTTATCGCGGTCGGCTTGCGGCCCCAGCGTTCGAGCGCATAGGCCGCCGCCATGAAGCCGGGAATCCCGGCACACGAGATAAGCATCGTATAGAAGATCGATTGTGTCGCCGCATAGCCTGCCTGCTGCAGCAGCGAAGCGAGCCACGACGTAAGGCCATAGAACCCGAGTAGCGTCAGGAACCAGACGATCCACAGCATCAGCGTGCGCCGACGGTAGTCGGGATGCCAAAGATCGCCGATCGCCGACAGCCACCGGTGCCGCGTGTCCGTCTCCAGCGTCACGATGCCGATCACCGGCTCGGGCAGCCTGAGCAGACCCGCTGCACGCATGACCTTCGATTCGATGAGCGCCATCACGTCCTCCGCCTCGTCGAGGCGTCCAGCGGCCTCCAGCCAGCGCGGCGATTCCGGCACCATGCGGCGGACCACGAACAGAAAGAGCGCGGGCACGGCGAGTACCACGAACACGCCCCGCCAGCCCACGAGCGGCATCAGGAAATAGACCAGAATCCCGACCCCGATGAAGCCGACCGGCAGGAAACCTTCGAGAATCGCGGTGAAGCGGCCGCGAAGGTGGGTCGGCAGATATTCGGCGATCAGCGCGAGCGCGACAGGCAGTTCCATGCCCATGCCAACGCCGAGCAGGAGCCGCGCCTTCAGCAGCCCGGTATAGGTCGTCGACAGACCGCACAGCAGGCTGCCCAGCCCCCACAGCAGCATGCTGAACTGGAAAACCGGCTTGCGGCCAAAGCGGTCGGCCAGAACGCCCGCCGTGCCGGCGCCGAAAAACATGCCGAGCAGACTCGCGCTGGCGAGCACGCCGGCCTGCGCCACGCTCAGCCCAAGGTCCGCCTTGATCGTGCCGAGCATGTAGGCGAGCGCCGCCGTATCCGCCGTGTCGAACAGGAACGCGGTCGCCACGACCGCGAACAGCAGATATTGGTAACGGCTCATCGGCAACCGTTCCAGCCGGGCGCCCGAATCGGGTTTCGCTACTTCTCTGTCGTTTCTCATTTCCCACCCCTCTCGTTCAGGATGACATATCAATAAAGCTGCGTGTACGTCGTTTTTGCCTCGTCTGGCGGTGCGGCATACATACGCCGCGCGCATGTGTGCCGCGCGGTCGGCCCGGGCTGCTCAGGTCGCGCCGTATATCGCTTCCGAATCGCGCGACGACACCAGCCCGTTGGCGACGTCGAAGCGCACATGCAGTGGGTCCCGGTCGCGCGGATTGCCGCGGCCGGCGCCGCCCGGCGTCATGATGACGAGCCGCTCGCCCGGGGCCACGCTTTGAGCGCCCTTGCCCTTCAGCCGCTCGCCGGAACGCAGGCCGACGAATCCCGCTGCGCCGTCGTGGCCGCCGTCGTGGCCGCGTGGCGGGAAATCGATCCGGTCGAACGATGCGAGGATCTCGAAGCCTTTCTGGCACGCGGACTCGATTTCGATCACCTGCCCCAGTCCGCCGCGCGTCCGGCCCGCTCCGCCTGAACCTTCGCGCAGCTCCTTGCGCCAGAACACGAGCGGCGTCTGCGTCTCGGCGATCTCCACAGGCGTACACGCGAGACTCGTCGGAAATGCAGTCGCCGAGAGACCGTCGCGCGCTTCGCGTGCGCCGGTGCCGCCGTTGCTCGTGAAGCCGAGCGTGAAGCCGTATGTGCCCGCGGCGTCCGGCGCTTCGCCACGCAGCGTGAGCAGCCACACGGCTGCCGTGCCTTCGGCCGGCACACGTTCGGGAATGATCTGGCGCAGACAGCCGAACACCACGTCGGGCAACATTTGTCCAAGCACGTGACGCGTCGACACGGGAGCCGGCCGCGCGGCATTGAGGATGCTGCCGGGCGGCGCCGCCACCGTGAATACCGACAGCGAACCGGAATTGTTGGGAATGCTGCCGGATACCGCGCATGCCAGACCGAACAGCGAATAGGCGGTCGCATAGCTGATCGGCACATTGATTCCGCGCGCCGACTGCGCCGAACTGCCCTCGTAATCCACATGAATGCCGTGGCCGGAAACCGTCAGTGCGGCGTGAATCTCGATCGGCGAGCCGTAGCCGTCGACGGTCATCACGTTGCGCCACGTGCCTTGCGGCAGCTTGCGGACCTGTTCGAGCATGGCCTCGCGTGAGCGCGCGAGGATGAACTGTCCAAGCGCGTCCAGCGACGCGAGGCCGAACTCATCCATCATTTCGACGAGCCGTTTTGCACCCACCGCATTACACGCGGCGAGTGCGTAGGTATCGCCTCCGGTCTCCATCGGCTGACGCGTATTGGCGCAGATCATGTCCATTAGCGTGCTGTTCAGTTCGCCGCCGTCGAACAGTCTGAGCGGCGGGATATACAGGCCCTCCATGTAGACGTCCAGCGCATCCGGACCGAAACCCAGGCCGCCGATGTCCATGACGTGACTCGTCGCGCAGAAGAGCGCCACCGCCTCCCCGTCGCGGAAAGCCGGGGTCACCATGACGAAGTCGTTCAGGTGTCCGGTGCCCATCCACGGATCGTTCGTCAGGAATACGTCGCCGGGCCGCATCGTGCCGAGCGGATAGCGGCGCAGAAAGTGCTGCACCGATTCGGCCATCGTATTGACGTGACCCGGTGCGCCGGTCACCGCCTGCGCGAGCATGCGCCCCTCTGTGTCGAATACGCCGGCCGACAGATCGCCGCACTCGCGGACGATCGGACTGAATGCCGTGCGCAACAACGTTTGCGCCTGTTCCTCGACAATCGCGATCAGGCGATGCCACATGGTCTGCAATTCGATGGTTTGAAGCGCGTCGTGCGTGTTCATGTGCGGTCTCCCGGTTGCTGTTGCTGCTTGCGTTGCAGGACGATGTTGCCGTGACGGTCGACGGCGGCATCGAAGGTGGCCGTCACGAAAGTCGTGGTTTCGTGCTCGACGATCAACGCGGGCCCGCTCACGTGCGCATCGCGCGCCAGCGTTTCGCGCCGGTACACCGGCACGGGTATGCGCGCGCCGCTGTGTCCGTCGAAATATTCGCGTTCGCCTTCGGCCACCGCCGGCGCCCCGGACTCCAGCGCATCGGCGTCGAGGCAGGCAGCGGCGCTGTGTGCGCTCACGGTCACCGACCAGCTGAGGATTTCGATCGGCGCGCCGGGAATGGTGCGGTTGAAAAGCTGGGAGTACGCACTGGCGAAGCGCTCGCCCAGGATCCGCGCACAGGCCACGGGATCGTCGCCATTGGGTGTATCGACGGCGATTTCGTGTCCCTGTCCGACGTAACGCATGAAGGCAATGCGACGCACCTGCATCGGCGCGCCGGCGGCGCCCTCGCTGACCACGGCGCGCGCTTCGGTTTCCATCGCTCCGAGCATCGTCTCGATCGCAGCGGCTTCGAAACTATCGAGGTGAACGTGATAACTGCGCACGATCTCGTAGGCAACCGGCGCGCGCAGGAATCCCACTGCCGAACCGACGCCCGCGCCCGGTGGAATCAGCACACGGCTCGCACCGATCTTTTCGGCAACCCGCGCGGCGTGCAGCGGCGCGGCGCCGCCGAAGGCAATCAGCGTGCGGTCGGCGAAACCTTTGCCCTTCTCGATCGCGTGCGCGCGCGCCGCGCTCGCCATGCTTTCGCACACCATCTCGTAGACGGCGAATGCAGCCAGTTCCGGCGTCATTCCCAAAGGTTCGGCGATCTCCGGGCGCAGCGCGGCGCGCGACGCGTCGACGTCGAGCTGGACAGAACCTCCTGCAAACGTCGCGGGATCGATCAACCCAAGCACCACGTCGGCGTCGGTGACGGTGGGCTGCGTACCGCCGCGGCCGTAGCAGGCCGGTCCCGGCACCGAACTCGCGCTTTGCGGACCCACCACCACGTTCCTGAGCGCGTCAATGCGGGCGATCGACCCACCGCCCGCTCCGATCTCCACCAGATCGATCACCGGAATGCGCAATGGCAAACCGCTACCCTTCTGGAAACGCGCCGCGCGATCGACTTCGTAGATGCGATCGTGATCCGGATTGAACTGATCGATCAGACAAACCTTGGCGGTGGTGCCGCCCATGTCGAACGCGAGCACCTTGCGCTCGTCGGCGCGCCGCGCAACATCGGCGGCAAAGATCGCGCCGCCGGCAGGGCCCGATTCGACCAGCCGGACGGGGAACTGGCGTGCGGTTTCCACCGAGGTCAGACCGCCGTTCGACGTGACGAGATAAATGGGTCCGCGAAAACCGGCGGCGTCGAGTGCCGTGCGCATACGCCCCAGATACGCTGACATCAGTGGCTTCACATACGCGTTGGTGAGCGTGGTCGACGTGCGTTCATACTCGCGGATCTCAGGGCAGACTTCGCTTGAGATCGAGATCGACAGTTCCGGCAACGCGCGGGCGATGATCTCT
>CALFSF010000421.1 GCA_937917025.1 uncultured Paraburkholderia sp. | reverse complement strand
TCTCGATGCCTCCACTGGAAGGCCGCCACACGAACGGTGGCATCACCCTAGTCTCAAGCCCGGCGCGGCAAATTGCTGGTAAAAACTCAGGCCGACTTGTAACAAGTACATAACGCGCCTGCCTCGCGCGCCAGACAGTACGGATACGCGATACCTGGCGCCTCTAATGGACGATGACGTGCGGGGCCTCGTTCGGCGCTGGAGGCGGGTCGCCGATCGGCGGCGGGTCGGGAATCGTCGGTTCGCGCGTCGGGTCGGGGACGGTGTCGGGTTGATCGGGCTGAGGGGGCTGCCCGGGATCGGGCGTCGACGGCGGTTCGATGGGCTCGGGGCTATGCGCCATCATCGTGGGATCCGGCGGGGATGCAGCGGCGTAACGTTCAGGCATGAAAGTCTCCTCGTTCGAGTCGAGTCCTTTCATCAGCAAGC
This sequence comes from uncultured Paraburkholderia sp., assembly GCA_937917025.1. GTDB lineage: Bacteria > Pseudomonadota > Gammaproteobacteria > Burkholderiales > Burkholderiaceae > Paraburkholderia. The sequence continues at coordinate 1,547 of CALFSF010000421.1, read as the reverse complement.
GATGTGCCGTCCGCCGTGTTCCTGCCGTCCGATGCAGGATCACGGGCCGCCCTTGTGCAGGACGGCCCGCTCCAGCTCTTCCCGCAACGCAGCAGCGCTACACAGGCGCCGTGCGCTCAGGCATTCGCATCGCCCAGTGCGCGGGACTCATCGTCCGCTTCCCCTTCGGCCAGACGGCTCGCGTCGTTGCCGTACTCGACGAGCCGGTTGTACAGCGTCTTCAGGCTGATGCCGAGAATCTCCGCCGCGCGCGTTTTCACGCCGCCGCATTGTTCGAGCGTCGCGAGAATCAGCTGACGATCGGCTTCCGCAAGCGAAGTGCCGAACGGTATCGTCACCGCCGTGCCCGCCGCCGGCTTCGACAGCGAGATCTGCAGCGGCACGGTCGCCGTGCTGTCGGATTCCGTGCCGGACATGATGTGCGCGCGCTGCACATAGTTCTTCAGTTCGCGCACGTTGCCGGGCCACGGATACGACATCAACATATCCTTCACGGCCTGCGGGAAGTGCTTTTTCGTGCTGTGGCGTTCGTTCAGTTCATCGAGGAAGGCCTGCGCGAGCAGGTCGACGTCCTTGCCGCGCTCGCGCAACGGCGGCAGGCTGATCGGAAACACGTTCAACCGGTGATACAGGTCGAGGCGCAACTTGCCTTCGAGCACCGCCTGTTCCGGGTCGCGATTCGTCGCGGCGATCAGGCGCACGTCGGTCTCGATCTCTTTCGTTGTGCCGACCCGCATGAACATGCCGGTTTCCAGCACGCGCAGCAGCTTGACCTGCAACTCGATCGGCATTTCGGTGATCTCGTCGAGGAACAGCGTGCCGCCGTTCGCGCGCTCGAAATAACCCTTGTGCTGACGGTCGGCGCCCGTGAACGAGCCGCGCTCGTGACCGAACATTTCGGATTCGATCAAATTCGGCGAGATCGCGCCGCAGTTCACCGCGAGAAACGCGTGCTTGCGGCGCAGGCTCAACTGGTGAACGGTCTGCGCGGCGACTTCCTTGCCGGTGCCCGATTCGCCGACCAGCATCACCGACGCCGCCGTCGGCGCGACCCGGCCGATCTGGTCGTAGACCTCCTGCATCGCCGGCGAATTGCCGAGCATCAGACCGAAGCGGCCCATGCGTCGCAACTCGCCGCGCAGGTTGCCGATTTCGGCTTTCAGGTCGCCAGGACGCGGCAGGCGGCTCAGGATCGCCTTCACGCGCTGCATGTTGATGGGCTTGACCAGATAGTCGGTCGCGCCCATTTTCAGCGCGTTTACGGCCGATTCGACCGTCGCGTGCCCGGTAATGACAATGACCTCGACGCCCGACTGCGGATCGAGATCCTCGAAAAGGTCGACGCCGCTGCCGTCAGGCAGTTTGAGGTCGGTGAAAATCACGTCCGGCGTTTGCCGGACGAGCTGGATGCGCGCTTCACGCAGATCGCCGGCCGTGACCGTGGTCAGACCGTCTTCTGCGATGATGGTGGCGAGCGCCTCGCGGGTACCTGGATCGTCGTCGACAATCAATACGTGTGGCATTGCGTCTCGCAAACGTGGGAAGCG
>CALFSF010000420.1 GCA_937917025.1 uncultured Paraburkholderia sp. | reverse complement strand
GCTGTTCTCCATGCAGCAGTCCTTCAGCGACGCCGGCAACGACCAGACCTCGCTGATCCTGTCGGTCAAGAACGAGCCCGGTGCGCTCGTGAAGCTGCTGGAGCCGCTCGCGCGGCACGGCGTCTCGATGACGCGCTTCGAATCGCGGCCGGCCCGCGTCGGCACGTGGGAGTACTACTTCTACATCGACTTCGAAGGCCATCGCGACGATGCACCCGTCGCGGAAGCGCTGGCGGACCTCGAAAAGAAGGCCGCCTTCGTGAAGATCCTCGGCTCGTATCCGCGCTCGCGCTGATATCGCGGCGCCACCCTTTTTACCCGTTCAGCCAGCTGGCAAAGTCGATCTGGAGTTACTCATGACATCGCAATTCGGTCCTTCCTATGTGCGCGACATCGCGCCTTACGTCGCTGGCAAACCGATTTCGGAAGTCGCCCGCGAATTTGGCCTCGACGAAGCGCGCATCGTGAAGCTTGCGTCGAACGAAAACCCGCTCGGCATGCCTGAATCGGCGAAGCAGGCGATGGCGAAAGCCGCGAACGAGCTGGGCCGCTATCCGGATTCGAACGCGTTCGAACTGAAAGCCGCGCTGGCCGCGCGCCATGACGTACCCGCCGACTGGATCACGCTGGGTAACGGCAGTAACGACATCCTCGAAATCGCGGCGCACGCGATCGTCGAGAAGGGCCAGTCGGTCGTCTATGCGCAGTATTCATTCGCCGTCTACGCGCTGGCGACGCAAGGCATCGGCGCGCGCGCGATCGTCGTGCCGGCCGTGAAGTACGGTCACGATCTCGACGCGATGCTCGCCGCGATCACCGCCGATACGCGGCTGATCTTCGTCGCGAACCCGAACAATCCGACCGGCACGTTTATCGAAGGCCCGGCGCTCGAAGCGTTTCTCGACAAGGTGCCGCGCGAAGTCGTCGTGGTGCTCGATGAGGCGTACACGGAATACCTCGCGCCGCAAAAGCGCTACGACTCGATCGCGTGGGTGCGCCGCTATCCGAATCTGCTCGTGTCGCGCACGTTCTCGAAGGCGTATGGCCTCGCCGGTCTGCGCGTCGGTTTTGCCATCGCGCAGCCGGAACTGACCGACCTGCTGAACCGTCTGCGCCAGCCGTTCAACGTGAACACGCTCGCCCAGGCGGCCGCGATCGCCGCGCTGAACGACAAGGCGTTTCTCGAAGAGAGCGCCGCGCTGAACGCAAAGGGCTACCGCGTGCTGACCGAGGCGTTCGAGCGGCTCGGCCTCGAGTATGTGCCGTCGGATGGCAATTTCGTGCTGGTGCGTGTCGGCAGCGACGACAACGCCGGCAACCGCGTGAACCTCGGCTTGCTGAAGCAGGGCGTGATCGTGCGTCCGGTCGGCAACTACGGTTTGCCGCAGTGGCTGCGCGTCACGATTGGCCTGCCGGCCGAAAACGAGGCGTTCATCGCGGCGCTTGAAAAGACGCTCGCCGCCGCTGGCTGAGCGGTTCGACCTGTTACCGCGCGCCGTTCCAGGCGCGCTTTTTCTGTGACCGCCGTGGCCGCGTTTTCCTTTGACAAACTGGTGATTTTTGGGGTCGGCCTGATCGGCGGATCGCTTGCGCGCGCATTGCGCGAGCGCGGCGGCGTGTCGGGCGCGCGAAGCGTGACCGGCGTCGGCCGTTCGGCGGCATCGACGGCGCGCGCGCTCGAGCTCGGTGTCATCGACGCCGCCGCCGCGCTCGCCGACGATGCGGCGTTGCGCGCGGCGCTGGCCGGCGCCGACTTCGTGCTGCTGTCGGCGCCGGTCGCGCAGACGCAGCCGCTGCTGGAACGCATCGCGCCGTTCCTCGACGACGCCACCGTGATCACCGACGCCGGCAGCACGAAGTCCGACGTGGTGGCGGCTGCGCGTGCGGCGCTCGGCGCGCGCATCGGCCAGTTCGTGCCGGGGCATCCGGTTGCCGGCCGCGAATCGAGCGGCGTGGACGCCGCGCTGCCGGATCTGTACGTCGGCCGCAACGTCGTGCTGTGCCCGCTGCCGGAAAACGATCCGCAGGCGGTGGAGCGCGTCGCGGCGATGTGGCGTGCAACCGGCGCGAGCGTGTCGAACATGTCGCCGGAGCAGCATGATCGCGTGCTCGCTTCGGTGAGCCATCTGCCGCATGTGCTGTCGTTCGCGCTCGTCGAGCAGATTCTGAATTCGCCGGACGCCGCGCTGAAGTTTTCGCTCGCCGCCGGCGGCTTTCGCGATTTCACGCGGATCGCGGCGTCGAGCCCGGAAATGTGGCGCGACATCTGCGTGGCTAACCGCGCCGCGCTGCTGGAAGAGCTCGACGACTACATGGCCGTGCTGACGCGCCTGCGCGCCGCGATCGACGCCGGTGACGGCGCCGCGCTCGAAGCCGTGTTCGCCCGCTCGCGCGTGGCGCGAACCGAATGGCAGGAACGCGGCGGCGCGAAAATCTCCGCCGGCGACGCCTCGAAATAACAGGACACACTTCATGGAACATCTCGATCTCGGACCTTTTTCCCGTGCGTCCGGCACGATCCGCCTGCCGGGCTCGAAGAGCATTTCGAACCGCGTGCTGCTGCTGGCTTCGCTCGCGGAAGGCGAAACGACGATCACGAACCTGCTCGACTCCGACGACACGCGTGTGATGCTGGCCGCGCTCGGGCAACTCGGCGTGAAGCTCAAACGCGACGGCGACACCTGCGTGGTCACCGGCACGCGCGGCGCGTTCACGGCGAAGACGGCCGATCTGTTCCTCGGCAACGCGGGCACGGCGGTGCGTCCGCTGACGGCCGCATTGGCCGTGCAGGGCGGCGATTACCGCGTGCATGGCGTGCCGCGCATGCACGAGCGGCCGATTGGCGATCTGGTCGACGGGCTGCGGCAGATCGGCGCGAAGATCGATTACGAGGAAAACGAAGGCTATCCGCCGCTGCGCATCCGTGCCGGCGACATCGCCGCGGAAGCGCCGATCCGCGTGCGCGGCGACGTCTCGAGCCAGTTCCT
>CALFSF010000419.1 GCA_937917025.1 uncultured Paraburkholderia sp. | reverse complement strand
AGCGTGAGGGTGCGAGCGCGCATGGTCTTCATTTTTATTCTCCTTATTGGCCTGCGGCGCCGGAGGCGGGCAATGTCGGTGCCGCAGCAGGTCCGGGCACCGGCGCCGGAACAGCAGGGGCGGCGGGCATCGCCGGTGCGGGAGCCGCGGACGAACCGGCTTTCGACGCGCCGGAATCCGCTGCCTTGCTATACAGGAACTGTCCGATCAGGTTTTCCAGCACGATGGCCGACTGCGTCATCGTGATCGTGTCGCCCGCCTTCAGCATTTCGCTGTCGCCGCCCGGTTCGAGGCCGATGTACTGCTCGCCGAGCAGGCCCGAGGTCAGGATCTTCGCGGAGCTGTCCTTCGGAAACTGGTATTGACGGTCGATATCGATCGTGACGACGGCCTGATACGCATTGCTGTCGAAGCCGATCGAGTCCACGCGGCCGACGGTCACGCCCGCGCTCTTCACCGGCGCGCGCGGCTTCAATCCGCCGATATTGTCGAACTTGAGCTTGACGGGGTAAGTCGCCTGAAACGACAGCGAGCTCATGTTGCCGGCCTTCAGCGCGAGAAACAGCAACGCCACGAAACCCAGCACCACGAACAGGCCGACCCAGAAGTCGAGAGCAGTTTTTTTCATCGTCATCCCAAAGAGAATCCGCCGCTGCGTGGCGCATCCGCGTGGCGCGGCGAACGCGCGCCGCCCCGCGGATGCAACCCGCGCGGTCTTAGCTGAACATCAGTGCGGTCAGCAGGAAATCGAGGCCGAGTACGGCGAGCGACCCGTACACGACGGTTTTCGTCGTCGCGCGGGAGACGCCTTCCGGAGTGGGCTGTGCTTCATAGCCCTGGAACAGCGCGATGAACGTCACCGCGAAACCGAACACGATACTCTTGATCACGCCATTGCCGACGTCGCGCCACGCGTCGACGCCGCCCTGCATCTGCGACCAGAACGCGCCGGCATCGACGCCGATCATCAGCACACCCACCACATACCCGCCGAGCACGCCAATCGCGCTGAAAATCGCGGCCAGCACCGGCATCGCGATGATGCCGGCCCACAGGCGCGGCGCGATGACGACCTTGAGCGGATCGACCGCCATCATTTCCATCGCGGTCAGCTGCTCGCCCGCTTTCATGAGCCCGATCTCGGCGGTCAGCGACGTGCCCGCGCGCCCGGCGAACAGCAGCGCGGTCACCACCGGTCCCAGTTCGCGCACGAGCGAAAGCGCGACGAGGAGCCCCAGCGCCTGCTCGGAGCCATAACGGTTTAGCGTGTAATAGCCCTGCAATCCCAGCACGAAGCCGACGAACAGCCCCGATACGCCGATGATCACCAGCGAATAATTGCCGACGAAGTGAATCTGCTTCGTGACAAGCCGCGGACGGCGCAGCAGCGGGAAAAATTCGAGCACGAGACGCAGGAACATGCGCGTCGCGTAACCGGCGGTGCCAAGCCCGCCGATTACCGAGCGCCCAATCGCACTGATCATGGCTGACCTCCGCCGATGCCGAAGTCCGCCGCGAGGGACGTTGTACTCGGGTAGTGGAATTTGAACGGACCGTCGGGCGCGCCGTCGATGAACTGGCGCACGGTCGGATCGGACGACGCGCGCAGTTCGGCCGGCGTGCCTTCGGCATGCACGCCGCCGTTGGCGAGGAAATAGACGTAGTCGGCGATCGCGAACGATTCGGGCACGTCGTGCGTGACGAGAATCGACGTGGCGCCGAGCGCGCTGTTCAGCGCGCGAATCAGGTTCGCGGTGATGCCGAGCGAGATCGGGTCGAGTCCGGCGAACGGCTCGTCGTACATCATCAGTTGCGGATCGAGCGCGATGGCGCGGGCAAGCGCGACGCGGCGCGCCATGCCGCCCGAAATCTCCGAAGGCGCGAGATCGCGCGCGCCGCGCAGGCCGACGGCGTTGAGCTTCATCAGCACGAGATCGTGGATCAGTTCTTCCGGCAGATCGGTGTGTTCGCGCAACGCGAACGCGACGTTTTCGAACACCGACATGTCGGTGAAGAGCGCGCCGAACTGGAACAGCATGCCCATCTTGCGGCGCAGCGCGTACAGGCCGTCGCGCGTCTGCGCGCCGATGTCCTGTCCCTGGAACAGCACCTGGCCGCGCGTCGCGCGCACGAGACCGCCGATCAGGCGCAGCACCGTGGTCTTGCCACACCCGGAGCCGCCCATGACCGCAACCACCTGACCGCGCTGAAAGCGCAGGTTCAGGCCGGACAGGACGAGCCGGTCGCCATAGCCGAAGTCGACGTCGCGAAGCTCGAGGAGGGTCCCGGAAGCGGAAAATGCGGAAGGCACGGAAGGCACGAAGCTGACAGTCCTTTTACGGGTACACAGAAGGCCGGATTATAGGGCCATCGTGAAAAACCTGCCGTGACGTGCCCAGTCCCTGTTAAGGGTATGCCCCAATTATTGCAGAAAGGCGTGCTGCAGCGCAGAAACGGCCGCAGCCGGGTCGGCGGCGTCCGTGACGGCGCGCACGACCGCCGCGCTGCCGACGCCCGTCGCCAGCACGTCCGCCAGCACCTGGGCGTCGATGCCGCCAATCGCCACCAGCGGCACGACGCCATCCAGCAGCTTCACGTAGCGCGCGAGCCGCGCGAGACCTTGCGGCGCGGTCGGCAGGGTTTTGGTCGTGGTCGCGAACACCGCGCCGAACGCGAGATAGCTCGGGCGGAAATGCAGCGCGACCAGCATCTCGTAGTAGCCGTGCGTCGACAGCCCGACGCGGATGCCGGCGGCGTTCAGCTTGTGCAGGTCGGCGGTGTGCAGGTCCTCCTGGCCGAGGTGGACGCCGTACGCGCCCGCGTCGAGCGCGGCCTGCCAGTGATCGTTGATGAACACCTGCGCGTCGTGTTGGCGTCCCGCCGCGACGCTGCGCGCGATCTCGCCGGCGAGGCCGGCGTCGGCGGCCTTGTGGCGCAGCTGGACCGTCTTCACGCCGAAAGCCAGCACGCGCTCGACCCATTCGGCGTCCGGCAGCACCGCGTACAGGCCGAGCCGGTCAGGACAGCGCGGGAACGGCTGGGCCGGCGCCCGCGGCAGCCCCGGCACGCGTGGAAACCGCGACAGATCGACCGGCCACGCATCGGCGTTCGCCGTTTCGTCGCCGTCGCGCCATGCCATCGCGAGCACCAGCGCGTTGTGCGGCTCGAACCCGCAATCGAGGAATGCGGCAAGCGCGGCGATCCAGTCGTCGGGAAGATGGCCTTCGAGCGGATAGCGCTCGCCGCCAAGATGCAGCGTGGCCGCGTGGTCGGACGCCTCGATCACGCCCGCGCCCTGCACCAGCCATTTCGCGACGTGCTCGCCATGATGCTGGAGATCGGCGACGATAATCAGGTCGCCGCCGTTCGGCGCGTCCGGCGCGGTCAGGCAGAGGCGCCACGGCGCGTGCGTCGGCGGCCAGTCGCCGAGACGGGCGCGGATGCGTTCGGCCGCCTCGGTGAGTTCATCGGCCGGCGGCCAGAAAAGATCGCGGCCCGAGAGCGGCAGCACCCGCGTCATGCGGCGCTCCCGTCCTGATGCCAGAACGGCATGCCGACGACCGGCGTGCTCGCGTGCGCCGTCTCGCGCTCGGCCATCGGACCCGCGACGTACGCACCGCGCCCCGCTTCGACGCCGAGCGCGAACGCGCGCGCCATCGCCTCGGGATGCGTCGCCTGCGATACCGCCGTGTTGAGCAGCACGCCGTCGAAGCCCCACTCCATCACCTGGCACGCATGCGACGGCACGCCGAGCCCGGCGTCGACGATCAGCGGCACGTCGGGCAGCCGTTCGCGCAGCACGCGCAGACCGTACGGATTCACGACGCCCTTGCCGGTGCCGATCGGCGCGCCCCACGGCATCAACGCTTCGCAGCCGGCATCGAGCAGACGCCGGCCGATCACGAGATCCTCCGTGCAGTACGGCAGCACCTTGAAGCCATCCTTCACGAGCTGCGCGGCCGCTTCGATCAGACCGACCGGGTCCGGCTGCAGCGTGTAATCGTCGCCGATCAGTTCGAGCTTGATCCAGTCGGTTTCGAAGATTTCGCGCGCCATGTGCGCGGTCGTGATCGCCTCGCCGACCGTCTGGCAGCCCGCCGTGTTCGGCAGGAGCGGCACGCCGTGACGCTTCAGCAGGTCGAAGAAGCCGGCTTCCGCGCCGCCTTCGTTCATCTGCCGGCGCAGCGCGACGGTGACCATGCCGGGCCGTGCCGCGTCGATCGAATCCGACAGCGACTGCAGCGACGGATAGCGCGACGTGCCGAGCAGCACGCGGCTCGCGAAGGTCTGGCCGTAGAGCGTGAGCGAGTCGGCGGGGGCGGGAGCGAGGGAAAGCGAAGTCATGTTGGAATCCTTGCGTCTGACGGATTGCGCGTGCGTTTGGTGCGTTTCAGGCGGCGCCACGGAGGCCGGCCGCCGGCGCGCCACTCAGCCGCCCGCGACCGGTTGCACGACGTCGAGCCGGTCGCCCGGCTGCAATGCGCGGGCCGCGTGCTGCGTGCGCGCGACGAAATCGCCATTCAGCGCCACCGCGAACGGCGGCCGCGCGCCAAAGGCGCACAGCGCGTCCGCAACAGTCGCGCCTTCGGGCAGCGAGAGCGGCTTCTGGTTGATGTGTATGTCCATGATGTTCAGCGTCAGTCAGTGGCAGCGCGGTGTCGTTCACACCAGCGCCTGCCGGGTATCCAGATGAAAAAGCCCGCTCCAGCGCGCGTCGCGCCGCCAGTCCTCGAAGGCATCGGTATCGGCGACGCGTCCGTCGAGGAGCGCGCCGGCAAAGCGCACCGCTTCCCCGGCGACTTCGGGCGCGATCATATAGCCGTGCCGGTACAGGCCGTTCACGCGCAGCGTGTGGGCGCCGTCCCAGAGAAGCGCCGGGCGGTGATCCGGCAGGGTCGGCCGGCATTGCGAATTCAGCTCCAGAATGCGCGCCTCGCCGAAGCCCGGATGCACCGAAAACGCCGCGCTCAGCAACTCCAGCGCCGAGCGCACGGTCACGGGCGACATGTCCTCGCCTTCGATCTCCGTCGCGCCGATCACATAGAGATCGTTCTCTTTCGGCGCGATATAAAGCGGGTAACGCGGATGCAGCAACCGCACCGGACGCGTCAGCGCGATGCCCGGCGCGTGGACCCGCGCCACTTCGCCGCGAATGCCGCGCAGCGTGGGCCATGCCGGCTTCGCGCCGAGCCCGCGGCAATCGATCGTCACGCGCGCGGCCGGCAGCGCGTGATCGTCGACTGGGGTATTCCAGTGCGTCTCGACGCCACGTTCGGCGAGCCCGGCCGCAAGCGCCGTCAGCACCTGGCGGTTATCGAGTTGTCCTTCGTGCGGCAGCAGCCAGCCCTGCGTGAAACGCCCGGCCAGCGCCGGTTCCGCCTCGCCGACCTGCGCGCCCGACAGCTTCACGAAGCCGCCGTCGACGAGTTCCGCCGGTGCGTTCGCCCGCACGCGGCGCTCGAAGAGCGGCGCCTCGTTGCGATCCGAGTGATGCCAGACAACGAGCGTGCCGTTGCGCTGGAAAAACACCGGCTCGGGCAATTCGGCCAGGAGGCGCGGCCACGCAGCCAGCGATGCCTCGCCGAGGCGGGTAATCAGCAGTTCGGCGCTGGCGGCTTCGGCGAGCGGCGCGAGCATCGCGGCCGCTACCCATGCAGCAGCGCGCGTGCCTGCCGCGTCGCCGCGTTCGTACAGCGCCACGCGGTGGCCGGCGCCGGCCAGCCGCCACGCGACGAGACGCCCGCACAGGCCGCCGCCGATGACGGCGAAATCGGGTTGTTGCGCGCGCGCTTTCATCGTGCCGCTCCCGGCGCGCACGAAGCGATGCCAGTCACGGTGACGTGGGTAAAGCTAAAAACTGAAGAATGAGCGGTCATCGAATCCTTTTCCGTACGGCAAAAAGCGCACGTACCCAAGGACGAAACCGGCGGGCGAGCCGGCCGGGCATCAAGCACATCCAGTGACGGATGGCGCCCGGCGGGGAATGGAAGAAATGGCAACTTCCGGAAACTTCCCGCGCCGGTATTACCCGGATCGGGTGCGAAGGGTCTCTCTCAGCCTCGCTACAACTCCATGGAAACCCATGCAGCCCGCACGCGAAGCACCCCTGTTTCGTCAAAAGTCATTAGACCATAAAAGGCGTGGCAGCCGCAAACCGGGGAGGCGGCCCGCCATCGCGGCAAATCGATACGGCCACGGGCACCGGTCTGGCACAATGGCGCGTCAACGGGATGCGTGGTGCGTCACCGCGCGCCCTGCGCGCCGGGCTTACGTCAGGCGGCAGCGCCCCGATCATTTAAGTTCAGGTTAAGCCAGGGCCAGGACAATCCGGCCCGGAAGCGAACGTGCGCGCCGCTCGTCACCGGACGTGCCCGCGCGTTGCGCCATTCCGTTTTAAAGGACGCTTATGACTGAAAAACCGACAGGCTCCGCGGATACCGATATCACCGCGTGGGGTCTCATCAAGCCATACTGGGTGTCCGAGGATCGATGGCGCGCGCGCGGCCTGCTCGCGCTCGTGATCGCGATGAACATGACGATGGTCGCGGCCAACGTCTGGTTCAACAGCTGGCAGCGCACCTTCTTCGATGCGATCCAGCAATACGACTTCCCCGTCTTCAAACATTCGCTGCTGCAGTTCACCGTCATCGCGATGGCGCTGATCCTGCTCGGCTCGTACCGCACGTACTTCAGGCAGATGCTCGAGTTCCGCTGGCGACAGTGGCTCACCACGAAGTACCTGAACGACTGGCTCGGCGACCGCGCGTTTTACCGCATCGAGCGCGACCATCTCGCGGACAACCCCGACCAGCGGGTCTCCGTCGACCTGCAGGCGCTCGCGAGCTCAACGCTGAATCTCGCGCTTGGCCTGCTCTCCACCACGGTCACGCTGTTCTCGTTCATCGTGATCCTGTGGAACCTGTCGGGTGCGCTGGCGTTTCATCTGTTCGGCATCGCGTTCAACATTCCCGGCTACATGGTGTGGGCGGCGCTCGTCTATGCGGCGCTCGGCTCGTACGTGACGCACAAGGTCAACCATCCGCTGGTGTCGATCAACTACCAGCAACAGCGCGTCGAAGCAGACTTCCGTTTCTCGCTGATCCGCATCCGCGAAAACGCCGACCAGATCGCGCTGTATCAGGGCGAGCCCGCGGAGGAGCGCGCGTTGCAGGGCGTGTTCGGGCACATCCGCGACAACTGGCGCCTCATCATGCGTTTCACGCGGCGCTTCAATATCGTCGTGATCAGTTATTCGCAACTGGCGATCGTGTTTCCGTATATCGCCGCTGCGCCCAAGTACTTCTCGAAGAGCATTTCGCTTGGCGTCTACCAGCAGGTGACGGGCGCGTTCGGCACCGTCAGCGATTCGTTTTCGTGGTTCATCAACAATTACGATTCGCTCGCCGAATGGCGCGCTACCGTGAACCGGCTGCGGGAATTCCATCGCGTGATGGGCGACCAGCATCTGCGCGAAGCGGTATCGGGCGGCACGTACCACGGCGGCATCAACCTTCACATGAGCGACACGCAGACGCTCACCGTCAACGATCTGCAACTGCAGCATCCCGATGGCACGCCGCTGTCGAACCTCGGCTCGTTCAGCATCGCGCCGAAGTCGCGCTGGCTCGTGCGCGGTCCGTCGGGTTCGGGCAAGAGCACCTTGATGCGCTCGCTCGCCGGCCTCTGGCCGTTTGGCGAAGGCACGATCGAAGTGCCCGCCGGCGCGAAGCTGATGTTCGTGCCGCAGCGCAGCTATCTGCCGATCGGCACGTTGAAGGCGGCGCTCGCCTATCCGTCCGACGAGTCCATTTTCACCGACGAAGCCTGTCGCGAAGCGCTCACGGCCTGCAATCTGCCGGACCTCGCCGGGCGTCTTGCGGAACCCGCGCACTGGGAACGCACGCTGTCGCCGGGCGAACAGCAGCGTCTCGCGGCCGCGCGCGTGCTGCTGCAAAAGCCCGATTACCTGTTCCTCGACGAAGCCACGAGCGCGCTCGACCCCGACAACGAAACGTTGATCTACACGGTACTCAACGAGCGTCTGCCGGCGACGGCGATTGTCAGCGTCGCGCACCGCAAGTCGCTCGAGGCGTTCCACACCCAGACGATCCTCGTCGAGCGCGCGATGGAGCGGGCCGCGGCATGAGCACCACATCGTTCGATCGCGTGGTGCTGATCACCGGCGCCGGTTCGGGCATCGGCGCGGCGCTCGCCCGGCCCATCGCCGCGCCGCGCGTCGCGCTGATGCTGCACGCGCGCGGCGCGGACGCCGCCGCGCGCGCGAGGCTCGACGCAGTGGCCGCCGACTGCGCGTCGAATGGCGCGAACTGCGCGACCGTGTACAGCGATCTCGTCGAGCGCGGCGCGGCGGAGCACGCGGTCCACCAGACGCTCGCGACGTTCGGCGCGCTCGATCAACTCGTCGCGAATGCCGGGCACGCGCAGCGGCAGACGCTCGGCTCGCTCGACGCCGATGCGCTCGCTGCGTCGTTCGCGGCCATGCCCGGCGCATTCGCCGCGCTCGTCAAACGCGCGACGCCTGCGCTGGAGACATCGAACCGTGGGCGCGTCGTCGCCGTGAGTTCGTTCGTCGCGCATCGCTATCGTGCTGACGCGCCGTTCGCCGCGACGGCGGCGGCAAAAGCAGCCGTCGAATCGCTCGCGAAAACGGCGGCGGCCGAACTCGCGCCGCATGGCGTGACGGTCAATTGCGTCGCGCCCGGTTTCACCCGCAAGGAGCGCGGGCCGAGCGCGGACAACGCGTCCGCATGGACGCGCGCCGCCGAGGCGACACCGCTTGGGCACGTCGCCGAACCGGCGGATATCGCGGCGCTGATCGCGTTTCTGCTGTCGGACGAAGCGCGCCACATCACCGGCCAGGTGATTCATGTCGATGGCGGATTGACGCTGGGTTAGGCACGTGACGCCGCGGCTTCGCTCTGCCGCAGCAGTCCGCGCGCTGTCTTCACGACCTGCATCGCCTTTCCTGTTGCGCCCACAACCTTGTTGATCTCCGCTGGTTCGCTGCACGGGTGCGCCGTAAAATACGGGCGATCCGCGGTTCGCCCCACGAACCGCGCCCAACGGCACAGCAACCATCTTGCATGGAACCATGCGTCGCGCGCCAAAGCGTGAACGCTGGTCGACAGAGGAGACACAATGCGGTCATTCGAATGGTTCACGGAACTGACGACGCGCGAGCGCCGCACGCTATACGCCGGCTTCGGCGGCTATGCGGTCGATGCGTTCGACTTCATGATCTACTCGTTCCTGATCCCAACCCTGATCGCGACGTGGGGCATGTCGAAAAGCGAAGCCGGCATGATCGCGACGAGTTCGCTGATTTCATCGGCGATCGGCGGCTGGCTCGCGGGCATTCTCGCGGACCGCTACGGACGCGTGCGCGTGCTGCAATGGACGATCGCCACGTTCGCCGTCTTCACCTGCCTGTCCGGCTTCACGAACTCGTTCTGGCAACTGCTCACCACGCGCACACTGCAAGGCATCGGCTTCGGCGGCGAGTGGTCGGTCGTCACGATCATGATGGCGGAGACGATCCGCTCGCCGCAACATCGCGCGAAAGCGGTGGGCACGGTGCAGAGCAGCTGGTCGTTCGGCTGGGGCGCCGCGGCGATCCTCTACTGGGCGTTCTTCGCGCTGCTGCCGGAACAGTACGCGTGGCGCGCGTGCTTCTGGATCGGCCTGCTGCCGGCGCTGTGGATCTTCTACATCCGCCGCAACGTGAGCGACCCGGATATCTACCTCGCGACGCGCCGCGCGCGTGACAGCGGTTTCGACACGTCGCATTTCCTGCAGATCTTTTCCGGCCCGCTACTCAAGACGACGCTGCTCGGCAGCGCGTTGTGCACCGGCATGCTCGGCGGCTACTACGCGATCACGACCTGGCTGCCGACGTATCTCAAGACCGTGCGTCACCTTTCGGTGTTCAACACGAGCGGTTATCTGATCGTGCTGATCGTCGGCTCGTTCACGGGTTATATCGTCGGCGCGATTCTCTGCGACAGGATCGGGCGACGCGCATCGTTCGTGCTGTTCGCGATCGGCTCGTTCGTGCTCGGCATGGTCTACACGATGCTGCCCATCACCGACACGATGATGCTCGCGCTCGGCTTTCCGCTCGGTATCGTCGTGCAGGGGATTTTCGCGGGCGTCGGCGCCTATCTGTCGGAGCTGTATCCGAACGCGATCCGCGGCTCGGGCCAGGGCTTCTGCTACAACCTCGGGCGCGGTCTCGGCTCGTTCTTCCCGATTCTCGTCGGCACGCTTTCGCAGACGATGACGCTCGTCAAGGCAATGGGCATCGTCGCCGGTTCGGGCTATCTGCTGGTCATCATCGCGGCGATCTGTCTGCCTGAGACGAAGGGCAAATCGCTCGCGACGCCCGCGCCGACCTCCACCGCCTCGTGAATTCCGTACCACCGAAATGAAAACGATTGTTCTGGGCGGCGGCGTGATCGGCGTCGCCACTGCTTTTCATCTGCGCGAGCAGGGCTGCGACGTGACGGTGATCGAACGCGAACCGGACGTCGCGCTCGCCACCAGTTTCGGCAACGCCGGCGTGATCGCGCCGGGCTACGTGACGCCGTGGGCCGCGCCAGGCATGCCGGCAAAAATCCTCAAATACCTGTTCAAGGCCAACTCGCCGCTGATCTTCCGCCCGACGCTCGACCCGGCGCAGTGGCGCTGGATCGCGCGCTGGCTGCACGAATGCGACCTCGCGCGGTTCCGGATGAACAAGCAGCGGATGCAGCGCATCGCGTACTACAGCCGGGCGTGTCTGCATGAATTCCGCACGCGCTATCCGTTCGACTACGGACAGAGCCAGGGCTACCTGCAACTCTTTCGCAGCGAATACGACGTCGAACTCGCGCAGCCGGCGCTCGCCGTGCTGCGCGACGCGGGCATCGTGCATCGCGAGGTGAGCGCAGAGGAATGCGTGCAGATCGAACCGGGACTGCAATGGGCGCGTGAGGCGCCCTTATCCGGCCTTTACCTGCCCGACGACGAAGCCGGCGATTGCGCGCGCTTCACCCGCGAACTGCGCGCGATCTGCGAAAAGAATGGCGTGACGTTCCGCTTCGACACGCAGGTGACGGCACTCGACGTGCAGGGTAATGCCGTGCGGGGCGTGCGTATCGCGAGCGAACGCGGCGCCGGCGTACTGGAAGCGGATGCCGTCGTGGTCGCGCTCGGCGTGGAAAGCGCGGCGCTTCTCGCGCCGCTCGGCGTGCGGATTCCGCTCTATCCGGTGAAAGGCTATTCGGCGACGCTGCCCGTCACCGACGACGAGAAGGCGCCCCGCGCCGCATTGATGGACGAATCGCTGAAGACGGCCATCACGCGCTTCGGCCCGAACCTGCGCGTGGCCGGCACGGCGGAACTCGGCAACCGCCGCACGACGCTGCGCGAACAGGCGCTGCAGACGCTGATGAAAGTGCTCGACGACTGGTTTCCTCATGCGGCGAATCCGTCGTCGGCGCAGTTCTGGGTCGGCCGCCGGCCGATGACGCCGGATGGCGCGCCGCTACTCGGCCCGAGCGGAATCGATCGCTTGTGGGTGAACGTCGGGCATGGATCGACAGGCTGGGCGATGTCGATGGGATCGGGGCGCGTGGCCGCGGATCTCGTGACCGGACGCACGCCGGAAATCGATCTCGACGGGCTGACGCTGGCGCGGTACCGGCGTTAGAAGCGCGCTGCCCGGTCATGCGAGGCGCGGCGGCGGCGGCACTACGCGAGCGGCACGCTCGCGAGTGCGCTGTACCGCGCCCCGTGTCGCGCGAGCGTGCTGGAGTACAGCACCAGCGATTCGAAACGCACGATGACTTCGGGCACCGTCATGTACACATCGTCGATCGCCGCGGCCTCGCGGCCGAACCGGGCCAACGTGATGTGCGGCCGGAATGCGCGGGCGTCGACGGGTAAGCCCAGTTCCAGCATCAACGAGCGGATGCGCCAGTCGAGCGCGACGAATTCATCCGACATCGCGAGCGTCGCCACGGTGAGCCGCGGCCGGTTCGCGTTCGGCCAGTGCTCGATGCGCTCGATCGCGGCCGGCGCAAGCGGTACGGCGTGGGCCGTCAACGCGCGGGCAAGCGCCTCGCCGTGCCCGGCCGACAGTGCGCCGATGAACGTCACCGTCAGATGCAACTGCTCATACGGCACGCGCCGCGCCGTCGACGCGACCGGCACGGCCGCGAGCGCGTCGCGCGTCGCGGCGCTGGGCGCAAGGGCGATGAAGCAGCGTTGCCAGCCGTCGGTCATGGCGTGATCCGGTATCGGTATTCGGTGTCGTTGTTGCGGGCAGGCGGGTCAGGTGCATTTTCCACTTTATCCCGCGCCGCCGCCGGACCCCAGACGTTAAAAAACCGGGTCGCCCTTCCGGGCGCCCGGCTTTCCGTTACCGCTTTGTCGTCTCCACCTCTTCCTGCATAAACGCTGCATCGACGCGTCGCGCCGAAGTGGAAAATTTAACGCGGCAGTTCCGAATGGCCCATCAGGAACGCATCGACCGAACGCGCGCACTGACGGCCTTCGCGGATCGCCCACACCACCAGCGATTGCCCGCGGCGCATATCGCCCGCCGTGAACACCTTGTCCACCGACGTGTAATACGCCTTGTCGCCTTCGGTCGAGGCACGCACGTTGCCGCGCGCATCCTTGTCGACGCCGAACGCCTCGAGCACCGGCGAAACCGGCTGCGTGAAGCCCATCGCGAGCAGCACGAGGTCGGCCTTCATTTCGAACTCGGA
>CALFSF010000418.1 GCA_937917025.1 uncultured Paraburkholderia sp. | reverse complement strand
AAGGACAAGAACTCGGGCGTGAAGCTGATGGGCTTCGGTCACCGCGTGTACAAGAACTACGATCCGCGTGCGAAGCTGATGCGCGAAACGTGCCACGAAGTGCTCGAAGAACTGGGCCTGCACGACGATCCGCTGTTCAAGCTCGCGATGGCGCTCGAAAAGATCGCGCTGGAAGACGAATACTTCGTGTCGCGCAAGCTGTACCCGAACGTCGACTTCTATTCGGGCATCGTGCAACGCGCGCTGGGCATTCCGACGTCGATGTTCACGTGTATCTTCGCGATGGCACGTACGGTCGGCTGGATTGGTCAGTGGAACGAGATGATTGCCGATCCGGAACAGAAGATCGGCCGTCCGCGTCAGCTGTTCATCGGCGAAACGCCGCGCGAAGCCAAGCCGATCGGCAAGCGTTAATCAGCAGGTCGTTATCCGGTGCAGCGGTTGACTGCTGCATCGCATGCAAAACGCCCCCGGTGGAGTCTCCGTCGGGGGCGTTTTGCTTTTTGGCGTGTTGTCATGTGGGTCGTGCGGCAAAGGGTGCCTGCGTCGGTCCGGCAGTCGCATCGGATGTCAGGTCTGGTGTGCGTCGCCATTGTCGGCGTGATGCGCGGAGTCATCCTCGAATCTCGCGCCGCTCATGCCTGCACCGCCTCCAGCGCCTGCAGCGCCTCCGCCGCCCCCACCGCCCGCCTTGTCGCCCTGGACACGCCCACCACTGTCCCTGGCCTTCGTGCCCGAAGCCCGCGCGGGGCCTTGCGCGGGAATCGGCAAGCCGTGCGGCACGGCATCGAGATTGAGCACTTCGCGGATGAAGTCGCGCAGCGAGACGCCGAGCTCCGCCGTATGGATGGGGCGCCCCTGCGTCATCTCCAGCGCGACCTGGGCCGCGAGCCGCACCTGCTCCTCGGTGCCCAGCAGGATGATGTCGGCGAGTGCCGCCTCGACGGCGTCACGGATACGCCGGGACCGGCCCGAGCCGCCCGGCTCGCTCGCCTCCGCGAGCTCGACGCGCAGCGCGTCCTCGCTGCTGGCCGCGTTGAAGGCGGTCTGCGCGGCGGCTGGCCGCGCCATCGATGCGCGCTTCAGGTCGCGCAGATGAGTGGGATCGACGGCGAGGTTGCCCGTGAACGAACCGCCCAGGGTCTTGTACGCGGCAATGAGGGTGCGCAGCCGTTCGTTTATCTGGCGATTCTCGCGCTCGCGCCGCTGCTGTACCGTCTGCATGAGCAGCAGCCTGATGCCCACGCCGATCAACGTGATGACGGCCAGCCCGAGCAACGTGGACAGCAGGGCCTGCCAGGAACTGAAATCAAGGTTGCGCATGGAGGACGTCTCTCGAACAGGGTGTCGTCGGGCCGCCGGAGGGCGGATGCGCGCGCCGCATTGGCGCCGGTCATACGTTACACCCTGGTGTTCGCCTTCACTGTCACTTCGATCGTGTAGCTGCGACAGTCAACACGGTCCCACGGTACCTCGACACAGGGCTCTCTCACTTCACCTGCCCGCATCGTACCGGCCGATGGGCTGTATCGCCGGCTTACTGCTGAACCCAGTCCGCCGATACGTTTGCGCTTCGGCCATATAGTCCCCGCATCAGCAGGTACACCGGTACGCCAGAAAGTGCGATCAGCAGCAGCGCGTACGGTGCGGCGGCCGCGTATTCCATATCGCGCGCATGCTGCCAGATCTCGATCGAAAGCGTGTCCAGCCCGGTGGGCAAAAGAATCAGCGTCGCCGTCAGCTCCTTCATCACCTGCAGGAACACCAGCGCCGCGCCGGCACCAATACCCGCCGAGATATTCGGAAACGTCACGCTCGCGAATACCGCGACCGGCCGGCGCCCGAGGCTGCGCGCGACTTCCTCGAGCCGCCTCGGCAACTGCGCAAGCGGTGTCTGCACGGCGGTCTGCACGAGCGGCACGTAAAGCGTCACGTAGCCGATCATCAGGAGCGCCGTGGTCTGGTACAGGAAATCAGCGTAGCGCAGCGCGGTAAATACCAGCGCGAGCGCGACCACCAGTCCCGGCAGCGCGTGGATAAAAAACGGTAGCCGTGCCGCGATACGCGCAAGGGTCGTCCGACTGTTGCGCCGCGCACTCAGCGCCAGCGCCGTGCCGAGGATCGTCGCCGCGAGCGCACCCAGCGCGCCGAGCCAGATCGTCGTGCCGGTCGCGTTTGCGATGTCGTGAAGCGCGGCCTGCGAATGGCCAGATACGACCCAGTAGAGCAGCGTCATCACCGGCACGCCGACGCCCGTTGCGACCATGGCCGACAGTACGGCCGCGGCCAGCCACCGCCATGCGCCGAGCTGCACCGGAGGCAACGCGCGGCGGGTCCCTGAGCCCACGCGGGCGTAGCGGCGCAAACTGCCCTTCATGCGTGCCTCGAGTACCAGCAGCAACAGACACAACGCCAGCAATACCGCGGCTAGCGAGACACCCGTTGCGCTGTTGAACTCAAGGTCGAACTCTTCGTAGATCGCGGTCGTGAATGTCTGCACGCGCAGGAACGCGAACGCGCCGAACTCGACCAGCATGTGCGAGGCGATCAGCAGCGCACCGTTCGCGATCACGGGGCGCAGCTGAGGCATCGTATTTCGCCAGAAAATCGCCCAGCGCGACAGCCCGAGCGACTGCGCGACTTCGTCGAGCGCCGGGTCCATCCCGCGCAGCGCGGCGGAGGCGGGCAGATAGATCAGCGGATACTCCGCCAGCGCGAGAATGAAGATCGCGCCGCCCATGCCCTCGAACGCCGGCCCGATCGACACCCACGCGAAGCTGCTGACGAACGCCGGTATCGCGAGCGGCAACGGTAGCAGCGCGCGCCAGAGCCCACGCAGCGGCAGGTCCGCACGTTCGACGAGCCACGCGGCACCGATGCCGAGCGCAACGCTGGCCGCGGTGACCGAAACGACCAGTTCCGCCGTATGGATCAGCAGCCTGCCGATATAAGGCCGGAACAGCAGGGCGGCGAGACGGGATGCGCCTGCGTCCACGCTTCCGGTCAGCACGTATAGCAACGGAATCGCGGCAAGGACGATCGTCACCGCGACCGGAAACCACGACCAGCCGTTACTTCCCGCCCACGCAAACGCAGGACGACCGCGACCGTGGCGCGACTCTGCCGATACCGCCATCAATTCAGGCCGGCTTCCCGTTCCAGTACGAGCGCGTCATGCGCACTGCCGAGGTCGGCCGGCGTGACCTTCGGCGGCTCGATCTGGTCGAATGGCTTCAGCGCGAACGGCGACTGGATACCGGGGCGCAGCGGATACTCCGCGACCGCATCCACTGCCGCCTTCTGGCCTGCTTCGCTGACCATGAACGCGACGAACTTCTGCGCGAGCGCCTGGTGCGGACTCGACTTGAGCACGCCGACGCCGGACACCGTGACAAGCGCGCCGGGGTCGCCATGACTGAAATAGTGCAGCTTCGCCTTGACGTTGTTCTCGCCCTCTTCCTTCGCGAGCCCGTACCAGTAGTAATTGTTGATGAGCGCGATCGCGACTTCGCCGCGGTCGACCGCCTTCAGCGCGGCCACGTTGTTGTTGTAGATTTTCGCGTTGCTTTTGAGGCCGACGAGCCATGCCTTCGCGGCGTCGCGACCGTTCGTGTGCTCGATGGCGACGATCTGCTCCTGGAATGCGCCGCTCGTCGGCACGATCGCGATCTTGCCCTGCCATTCCGGCTTCTGGAAGTCGAGCACCGACTGCGGCAGGTCCTTTTCCGCGATCAGCGCGGGATTGAACGCGGCGACGCGAGTGCGCGCCGTCACGCCGATCCAGTCGCCGGCCGTGTTCGCGTATTCCTTCGGAATCTGGCTGAGCGTGGACGCGTCAAGCGGAGCCAGCAATCCGTGTTCGGCGAGCGCGGCGAGCGGCGTGGACTCTTCCGCGTAAAACACATCCGCCGGCGAGTGGCTGCCTTCGGCGATGATCTGGTTCGCGAGCTGGTTGCTCGACCCCTGACGGATTTCGACCTTGATGCCGGTCGCCTTTTCGAATGCATCGACAAGCGCGAGCCCCGTCTGCTTGTGCTGTCCGTTGTAGAGCGTGAGTTCCACGGGCGCGGCTGCGGCGGCGCCGCATGTGAGCGTCATGACGGCTGCGGTGAGCAGCCGGAGAAGAAGCGGTCTGTTCATTGTCATATCGGTAGAGAATGAATGTCACATGATTGTCATCAAAGGCGATGGTAACGCCATTCGCGACTGCTAGTGAAAATCATTCTCACCTTCTATTCGTTATTCATCGATCGGAAAGCGATATGAATGCACTTCGAAATGTCGATGAAGGATGAGTCGATGTTTTGTGAAAATCACCGGGGCGGCATGTCATAACCGGTGCATTGCCGGAGGCCGGCTGGACGGACCGCCCGACGCTCCACGCCCCGTATGTCGAGGACCGATGATGTGCGTGTTGACGCGGTCGTCGCGAAGACACTCGAGTCCGCGCCTGCTACGACGCCGCATCCCAATAGACGTTGAATCCCATCAGCGAAGTTAGCGTCTGCGCCGCCTGCTTCATCATCTCACCCACTTCGCTCATCGAGGGCACGAGCGCATTGTCGATCCGTTCGATATACGGCGTGGTCAGCGTCGCAATAGCATGTCCATCCCGTCCGAATACCGGGTAAGCCAGGTTTTTGACCCCCTTGACCTGCCGGCTCGCCATCCTTGCATTGCCATGCTTGCGGATCTGCGTCAGGTCTTTCGCCAACTGCTGTGTATCCACCGTCTGCTCACCCTCGACCGGCACATGGAGTTCAAGCATTTCAGCCCGCTGCGGCTCTTCCTGAAACGCGAGCAGCACCTGTCCGGATGCGGTATCGGTCAGTCCAATCAACGTTCCCACCTTCAACGCGAACCCCCAGCGCTCAGGGCTCTCGACGCCGGCCACGATCAACACGCGGCCCTTCTGATACACGCAGAGATGAAACGACTGCCCGGCCTGCCTCGCGAGCTGGGTCATCAGCGGCAGCGCGGTCGATACCAGCGAGCGCACCGGTTGATGCCGGTGTGCCAGCTGGAAGAGCAGCAGCGAAAGCACATAGCGGTCGCCCGTGGCCAGCAGGTAGCCGCGCGTTTCCAGCGTGACCACCATGCGGAAGATTTCCGCCGTGGTGCGGCCCAGTTCCTTGGCGAGCTCCGCGAGCGACAACCCTTCCGGGTGATCCGCCAGCCGTTCGATGATGTCGAGGCCCTTTTCCAGTGCTGGCGCCGAGTAGCGCGTCGCGTTGTCGTTCAAATTTCCTCCAGCAAGGCCAACGGTGCCATTAATGGCGCACATGATACCCAACGGATTGTAGGGCGGCATAACGCTGAAAGCGCGTTCCGGCAGCCCATTCCGGGAGCGGGGAAAACACCTAGTAAATTTTATCAGTAAAATGTGTTTTCATATCTAAAATTCTAAACAGTCTGAGACGAAGACGCCGGGGCTCGCTGGATGGCAGGCCGCAGGCGATGAAATAACCTGGAGGAGAGTGTGGATGGCAGCGGTGGCATTCGAGCAGGTGCGCAAGTCGTTCGGCGCCGTTCAGGTCCTCAAGCAGATCGACCTGGCGGTGCCGGATGGCGAGTTTCTGGTGCTGGTCGGCCCCAGCGGCTGCGGCAAGTCCACGTTGCTGCGTGCCCTGGCGGGGCTCGAGGGCGTCACGCACGGGCGCATCCTGATCGATGGCCGGATCGTCAATGCGTTGCCGCCACGAGAGCGCGACGTCGCGATGGTGTTCCAGAACTACGCGCTCTATCCGCATATGACCGTGTTCGAGAACCTGACCTTCGCGCTCAAGCTGCGTAATCACGACGCCGGGGAGATTGCCTCACGTGCGCAAAAAGCGGCCACGCTGCTCGGTTTGCAGGATCTGCTGGACAGGCATCCGCGGCATCTGTCGGGTGGGCAGCGGCAGCGGGTGGCGATGGGTCGCGCGATTGTGCGCGACCCGAAGGTGTTCCTGTTCGACGAGCCGCTTTCCAACCTCGATGCGCGGCTGCGCGTGCAGATGCGCGCGGAGATCAAGGCACTGCACCAGCGTCTGCGCGCCACCACGGTCTATGTGACGCACGACCAGATCGAGGCGATGACGATGGCGGATCGCATTGTCGTGCTCAACGGCGGCGTGATCGAACAGATCGGCACGCCGCTCGCGCTCTACGACGATCCGGACAATCTCTTCGTGGCAGGCTTTATCGGCTCGCCGGCGATGAATTTCTTCGAGGGCGTGTACGAGCAGCAAGGCGACGGCGCAGGTGTGCGTGTCGGTGAGCTGGCGCTGCCCGTACCGCCTGTCAATGCCGCACACGGGCAGGAGGTGGTGTATGGCGTGCGTCCGGAGCACCTGGGGCTCGCCGGCGAAGACGGCATGCCGTTCGCGCTCGACGTGGTCGAGCCGACCGGTGCGGCAACCGAGCTGTTCGGCACGCTCGCGGGCCAACCTTGTTGCGTGATGCTCAACGGCCGCACCGATCTGCGCGCCGGCACCTCCGTCGCACTCCGTGCGGATCCCGGCAAGGTGCAGGTGTTCGATCGAGCAAGCGGGCGACGCCTGCGCTGAAAACAGGACTGCGAGCCGTCCCGCCGCGGGGCTCGCATGACGGATTCGCCGCCGGCAAGCCGCGCGGCTTCACGGCGGAACCCATAAAAGAGGAGACAGCGATGCGTTATCCAACCATGTTGCGGCTCGCCGCTTCGGTGCTCGCGCTGGCGGGCATCGTCGCGTCGGGCTTCGCCCGCGCCGACAACGAATACCAAGGCTACACGCTGCGGGTCAAGTTGATCGGCGGTGTGCAGTACGAGGCGCTCTATACGCGCATTCCGCTGTGGGAAAAGCAGACGGGCGCGAAAGTCGAGATCGTATCCCGCAAGAGCCACTTCGAGCTGGATCGCGAATTGAAGCAGGACATCGCATCCGGTCACATCGACTATTGCGTGTCGTCCAATCACACGAATTTTGCGGCCCAGTACCCGATTTTCCGCGACTTGAAGGGACTGTTTCCGGCGAGCTACCTGGCCGCGTTCTCGCCAAGCCTGCTCAAGGCGTCGGAGATCAACGGGCATCTGGTGCAGATTCCGCGCTCGGTCGATATCGAGGCGCTCTACTATGACAAGACCGCTTACGACGATCCCGCCAACCAGGCCGCCTATAGCAAGCAGTTCGGCGAGCCG
Organism: uncultured Paraburkholderia sp.; assembly: GCA_937917025.1. Taxonomy (GTDB): domain Bacteria; phylum Pseudomonadota; class Gammaproteobacteria; order Burkholderiales; family Burkholderiaceae; genus Paraburkholderia. The sequence continues at coordinate 4,011 of CALFSF010000418.1, read as the reverse complement.
CTCGCGCCCCCGAAGACCTATGCGGAATTCGCCCGGCAGGCCAGGTTCTTTACCCGGGCACCGAACTTCTACGGCACGCAGTTTCCCGGCAAGGACGAGGCCATCACGGGCACGTTCTATTCGCTGCTGGTCGCCAATGGCGGCCAGTTGCTGGATGCGAAAAACCGTCCGACCTTTAATTCGCCGATCGGCGTCAAGACGCTCAACTGGTTTGTGGACCTGTACAAGGCGGGCGCGGTGCCCAAAGGTGTGCCGAGCTATGTCTGGGACGATCTCGGCAATAACTTCGCGGCCGGCAAGGTGGCGCTGGATCTCGACTGGCCGGGCTTCGCTTCGTTCTATAACGACCCGAAGACTTCCAGACTGGCGGGCAATGTCGGCGTAGTGCCGGCGCCGCTCGGCAGCGCCAACAAGCGGCCGGGCTGGTCGGGCTCGCATAGCTTTTCGATTACGAAGACCTGCGACCGGCCGGAGGTCGCCGCGAGCTTCATCGAATTCCTGACGAGTCTCGATTCGCAGATGGTGGAGGCGCGCCTCGGGACGATCCCGTCGCGCATCGATGCGCAGCAGGCCGTCGTGAAAGAGTTCCAGACAAAACACGATGCCTACATGGCGAATGCGATCGCGGTGTTCAGCACGGCGGCGCGCCAGGACGCCTTCACCCCGCCGCGCATCCAGCAATGGGACGAGATCTCGAACGCGCTGTGGCCTGAGTTGCAGAAGGCGCTGATCGGCGACAAATCGTCCCGGCAGGCGCTCGACGATGCGGCGAAGAAAGTCTCCGACATCATGCAGGATGCCTCCGATTAGTGATGCGCCCGGCCCGCCCGCACGCGCCATGCGGGCCGATCCGCTTTCCCCTCCACGACACCATGCGATCCAACCTCCACGATTCGTCTGCTGTACCCGCTCTCGTGCCGGTCTTGCACGAGAGCGTCGCATTGCCGTTCAAGCTGTTGCTGCCGGCGTTTTTCTCGGTGGCGATCGTCGTCGTGCTGCCGTTGCTGTTTTCGCTTTACACGAGCTTTACGTCGTACCGGCTGATCGAGCCCGACACAATCTGGCATTTCATCGGCCTGCGCAACTATCTGCGTGCGTTCGCCAATGAGGACTTCTGGGCTGCGTTCGGCCGCACCGTGCTGTTCCTGACGATTGCATTGAATCTGGAGCTGGTGCTGGGTCTCGGTATCGCACTGTTGCTCAACGAGGTCACGAAGGGCCAGCGGATTCTGCGCACCATCATGATGTTCCCGATGATGTTCTCGCCGGTGCTGGTCGGCTTTCAGTTCAAGTTCATGCTCAATGACAGCACGGGAGTCGTCAACCACCTGCTGCAAACGCTATTCGGCTTGCAGAGCACGATTCCATTTCTGGTCAATGCGAATTCCGCGCTCGCCTCGCTGATCGCGGCCGAGGTATGGAACTCGACGCCTGTGTTCGCGGTGATCCTGCTGGCGGGGCTGATGGCGTTGCCGAAGGATCCGGTCGAGGCATCGAAAGTCGACGGTTGCACGCCGCTGCAGACCTTTCGCTACGTGACGCTGCCTTACCTGATGCCGTTCATCTACATCGCAATGACGATCCGTTCTCTGGACGTCGGCCGCGCTTACGACATCGTGCGCATCATGACGAACGGCGGTCCCGGCGGGCGGACCGAATTGCTGTGGACGATGGTGGGCCGCATCGCCTACGACGACTCGCATATGGGCTACGCGAACGCGATCGGCTATGTGTCCGTGCTGGTTTCCGTGCTCTTCACGCTGTACTTCTTCCGCAAGCTCAACGCGGCTCGAAAACATATGGGGCCTGCCTGACATCATGAGTACGACGCTCGAACACACTCCCGGTTTTTCTTCGTTCAGGGCGCCGCTGCGGCGGGCCGCGTTATGGTTCGCGGTTTTCATCGTGATGGCGGTGATCTGCCTGCCCGGCCTGTGGGTCGTGCTGAATGCGTTCCGCTCGAACGTGGCGATCCTGTCGAACCAGCCGGTCTCCGATGCCAGTAGCTATACGCTCGACAACTTCCGCAACATGTTCGGCTTTGGCGCGATGGCATCGCTGCCGATTCGCCAGTATTTCGTGAATTCAGTGGTGATCTCCGTCGCGAGCACCTTCGCCGCCATCGTGGTTGGCGTGCTGGGCGGATATGCGTTTGCACGCTTCGAATTCCAGCATAAGAAGACACTATTCGTTGTCCTGATGCTGACCCGCGCGATTCCCGGCATCGCGCTGTCGTTGCCGATCTTCATGCTGTGGGCGTGGACGGGGCTGCTCGACACGCGCATCGGCGTGGTCATCGTCTACCTCGCGATGAACGTGCCGTTCACCGTGTGGCTGATCGACGGCTTCTTTCGTGAGGTTCCCGCGGAACTTGCCGAGGCTGCACAGATAGACGGCTGCAGCCGCTGGCAGGCGTTCTGGCATATCGAGCTTCCGTTGGCACGCTCGGGCGTGGCGTCGGCGGCGATCTTCGCCTTCCTGACGAGCTGGAACGAATTCGCGCTGGCGTCCCAACTGTGCCGCAGTCCCGACACCAAAACGCTGCCGGTCGGCCTGATGGACTTTACCGCGCAGTTCACGGTGGACTGGGCCGGCATGTGCGCGATGGCAGTGATCATCATCATTCCCGCCATCGTGCTGACCTTCATTGTCCAGAAGCACCTGATCGCAGGCCTCACGCTTGGCGGCGTCAAAGGATAGAACCCCATGACCACAATCGAAAACGTCGAAATCCGGCAAGTCGACCTTCAGCCGAAAGTGCGGCGCACCGACGCGATCCAGTCGTTCGTCGTGCAGGAAACCATTTTGCTGACGATCCGTTGTAGCGACGGCAGCAGCGGGACCGGCTACACGTACACGATCGGCACAGGCGGTTCGTCGATCGTCGCGCTGCTGCACGATCACCTGGTGCCGCGGCTGATCGGCCGCAATCCGGCCGAATACGAAGCGATCTGGCGCGATCTGTTCTTTCATACGCATGCGACGGCGGTCGGTGCGATCACCAGCCTCGCGCTTGCCGCTGTCGACACGGCGTTATGGGACCGCAATACGCGCGTGGCCGGCCTGCCGCTATGGGTCGCCGCGGGTGGCGCAAAACCGCGGGTGCGCACTTACACGACGGAGGGTGGCTGGCTGCATCTGTCGCAGAACGAACTGGTCGAGCAGACGCTGCAAGCGCAAGCCGAAGGATTCCGGGGCGCGAAACTGAAAGTAGGGCGCCCGCATGTCTCGGAGGACGCCGCACGTCTCACGGCCGTGCGCGCCGCTGTCGGCGACGGCTTTGAACTGATGGTCGATGCGAACCAGGGCTTTACGCTGGCCGAGGCGCTGCGACGCGCCCATGCATTCGAGCCGCTCCGCCTCGCATGGCTGGAGGAGCCGATGCCCGCTGAAAGCATCGATGCGCACCGGCGTCTGTGTGCGGCGACGACGGTACCTGTAGCGGTCGGTGAGTCGCTTTACCATCCGTCGCAGTTCGCCGAATATGTGAAAGCGGATGCGTGCTCGATCGTTCAGGCGGACGTCGCCCGCGTGGGCGGCATTACGCCATGGCTGAAGATCGCGCATTCTGCCGAGGCCATGAACATCGAGATCTGTCCGCACTTTCTCATGGAGTTGCACGTGAGTCTGTGCGCGGCGGTGCCCAACTCGAGCTGGCTCGAGTACATTCCTCAACTGGACTCGCTGACAGGTGCTTCGATCGTGGTGGAGCAGGGTTATGCGACACCGCCGGCGTTGCCGGGAATCGGCATCGACTGGGACTGGGACGCGATTCGCGCGCAACAGCGGTTGCAAATCGAGGTCGACACGAGGGCGAGCGCGTGAAGGCGCAAGTCGCCAGTCGCCTGTTACTGCTCCGGAGCTTTCCATGCGCTATTGTCTCGCCCTCGATCTTCGCGACGATCCGGCCGTGATGGCGGAGTACGACCGCTACCATCGCCAGGTCTGGCCAGAAGTACTCGAACATCTTCGGGCCTCTGGCATTGAGGACATGACAATCTGGCGGCGCGA
>CALFSF010000417.1 GCA_937917025.1 uncultured Paraburkholderia sp. | reverse complement strand
TGATCGACGATCCGTTCGACAAGGGGCTGCTGTCCAATAGCGCCCGCGTGCGTGGCTTCAATGCATCGGTGAACGCACAGAACATCGACCTGTATCTCGTTGCACCGGGCACCGACATCACGACCGTGAGTCCGACGATGGCGGGCCTCTCGTTCAAGAATGCCGTGCCTGCCAGCGGCCAGGATTCGATCTATGTGAACGGCGGCACGTACGTGCTGATCGCGACGACGGCGGGCAGCAAGACGAAGATCTACCAGTCGGACTCGTTCTCGCTCGGCAATAACGCGGACTGGCTGATCACTTCGGTGCCGACGGCGGGTGCGCTGAGCCAGGCGATCCCGAACCAGTTGCATATGCTCATCGCGCAAGGCGGCAATACGGGCACGCCCGCGATCGAACTGGACGACAGCCTCACGGGTCTCTGATCGCGGTGAAACGGCTCACGATGAAATAACGCAGGCGACATGGCAGGGGGAGGGCACGACGGCGATCCGCGAAAGCGGATCGCCGTTTTGCCTTGGGTGCGCACTTCGTTCGCGAAGCACACCGACATCCGCGAACCGCAGGCACAAAAAAAGCCCGTCGCGCTGGATGCGACGGGCCGTTAGCCCTCCCGGAGGCTGAAGTCAGCGCGCGCACCCGAAGGCGCGCGGACAGCGGATTTATTTGGATTTTTCCGCTGAGTTCGAGATGGCGTTGCCACCCTTGGAGATGTCCTGGCCCGCGCCCGCGACGGTATTGCAACCGGTGGCCAGCATCGCGGACCCTGCGAGCAGAAGCAAAGCGATCAGTCGAGTCATGAGTGTTCCCCTTATGAAGTGGCATCGACAAACGCGCCATGTGGTTCGACGCGTGCTATCTATCGTCCGACCGGGCGATGAAGCAGGCCGATCCGGTCTGATTGCATGGTAAAAAAAGGGGCGGGCAGACGCTGTCGCTGCGCCTGCGATTTTCCTGTAGGCGCACTCCGGTGTTTGCGTCGGCGCAGTCCTACGTGCGCACGCCGGGTGCCGTGACCGGCGGCGAAGCGGTGGAGGGCGCGGATGATGCCTCACTGGACGGCATGATCGTGCTGACCGTCGGCATCGTGACGCGAATGTCCGTGCCGCCGGCAACGCCGCGCCGGATATCGAAGTGGCCGCCACGCGCGGCGACCCGCTGGCGCATGCCGAGCAGCCCGTGCGTGTGCGTGCGCTTCAGATCGGCGGGCGTGATGCCGATGCCGTTGTCAGCGATATGCAGCGCGACCCGGTCTGCGTGAACGGTCAGGCCGATCGACACGCGCGACGCGTTCGCATATTTCGCGGCGTTCGTCAGCGCTTCCTGGGCGACGCGAAAGAGGGCGATCTCCGTATGCTCGTCGAGCTTGATGTCGTCGTCGGGCAGGCGCTGGTCGAGCATCCAGCCATTGCGCTGGGCCGCTTCGTCGCCGAGCGTGCGAAGCGCGGTGACGAGCCCGAAATTGGCGAGCACGGTGGGCCGCATGTCCTCGATGATGCGCCGCTTCAGCGCGATACCCTGATCCAGATTGGCCAGCGCGCGCGTGAGTTTTTCGGAGATCGCGGGCTCGTTGTCCTTCAGCTTGCGGTTTGCCCAGGCGACATCCATCTTGCTCGCCGTGAGAATCGCGCCGAGTTCGTCGTGCAGCTCGCGCGCGAGCTGTGTTTTCTCGTTTTCGCTGACGGCCTGCAGATGCCAGCCGAGCGCCTCGAGCTGGCGCGTGCGCTCGGTGACGAGCTGATCGAGCTCTTCCTGCTGCGTGACCAGCTGGCGCTGCACGCGCGCCTGCCGCTCGAACTGGATGCCGAGGTTACGGAACAGCAGGATGAAGAGCACGATGTTCAGCGCCGACAACCCGCCCGCGACGAACGTCGAGATGCGCTGGTCGGCGCGGCTCGCGTCGAGCGCGTGCTGCGCACGGCGCTCTTCGTTGTCGCGCAGCAGCGTGAGCGTGCTTTCGACGAGCGCGGTATCGACAGGACGCGCCGCTGTCGTGGCCGGACAGTGCGCGAGGTCGACGTCGGGCGCGGCATGTTGCAGCGCGTCGCGACCGGCGCCCGAGCGCATCTCGATCAGCTGCGCGATCTGGCCGAAGCTCGTCTGCTCCGCGCTGTCAGCCCGATGCCGGAAGTAGGCGTCGAGTTGTTGCGAGGTCTGACGAATCTTCCCGGCGGTCGTGCAAAAGCCGCTTGCCCAGAGTTGCTGTTTCGTCAGAAGGAAGGTGCTTTCGTCGGCGGAGAGCTGCGCGAGTTGTGCGGCGAGCGTGCCAAGCTGCACCGTTGCGCCTTTCGCTTCGAGCGCGGTTTCGTATTCACCGGCGATGCGCTGGCGTCCCGTTTCGAGAATCACGAGACCCCCGACCGTGATGACGATCGCGACCGTCATCGCAATCGTCCAGCTGCGGTCGCGCATCCAGTCGTTCAGTCGTGCCGCTGTGTTCAAGGTCGCTCCCGGGTTGAAGCACCAGTGTAGCGTCTGCCGCGCGGTGCACGTTCTGGCCGTGCTCCGAGGAATACAGGTAGACGGCGCACGCGCGCAAGTAAAGCTTCCGTAATGGTGTGTAAGCGGATTCTCACATGAAAAACGGCGTGAGACGGAGTGTCAACGTCGGCGTGCCTCTTTACGATGAGAACAGTCCCGGTCTCTTACCCCTGCAGGAGGAATCGATCATGCTCAAATGGGCGCTGATTTTCGCCGTCATCGCGGTCGTCGCCGGCCTCTGTGGATTCACCGGCATTGCAGCAGGTGCGGCGGGAATCGCCAAATTCCTGTTCGTGCTGTTCCTGATCCTTTGCGTGGTGTTCCTGGTGATCGGCTTCGTCATTACAAAAAAAATCGTCGACTAGCGAGGCACGTTCGGGAGCCCGCTCCGTTCAATGCGTTAGCCAGAACCACCAGTCACAGGGAGAAACGCCATGCTTCACTATGCACTCGTATTTTTCGTCATAGCGATCATCGCCGCCGTGTTCGGTTTTACCGGCATCGCGGCGGGCGCGGCGGAAATCGCCAAGATTCTGTTCTATATTTTTCTCGTTGTTTTCGTCGTCACGTTGCTGCTCGGCGTGTTTCGAACGTAGCCTGGAAATTCACCACGATCAGGCGCGTGGCCGTTTTCACGGCACGCGCGCCGTCCCCCACAGATCAATACAAGGAGTTGCTAAATGCCGAAAACCTCTAGCGGGCAAAACGTGACGCAAGACTCTTTTGTGATGGATGTGAAGAAGATTCGCGAACAGGCGCGCCAGCACATGTCCGAAGGATCGGTCACACAAACCTATGCCGCGGATCGCGATACGGTGCTCAAGCTGCTGAACGATTCGCTCGCGACGGAAATCATCTGCGTGCTGCGTTACAAGCGCCATTACTTCATGGCCAAAGGGATCAATTCGGAAGGCGTCGCGACGGAGTTTCTCGAGCACGCGAACGAAGAGCAGGGGCATGCCGACATGCTCGCCGCACGCATCGTGCAGCTGGGCGGCGAACCGGACTTCGCGCCCGACGGCCTCGCTGGGCGCGCGCACTCGGAATACAAGGAAGGCAAGGATCTGACCGACATGATCCGCGAGAACCTGATCGCCGAGCGCATCGCCATCGATTCGTATCGCGAGATCATCAACTATATCGGCGACAAGGACGTCACGACGCGCCGCATCTTCGAGGAAATCCTGGCGGTCGAGGAAGAGCATGCCGACGATATGGCGGACCTGCTCGAAGGCCGCAAGTAGGCGAAGCGGCGGGTGAACGGACGGGTGACCGGCCGGCGAAGCGGCGAACGCGCGCGGAGGGTGTCGGAACACGCGCTCACGGCTTTACGCCGGCCTGCGCGCGAGCGTGCGGAAAGCGGGGTGCGGTTGCGTTGCACGGACGCGGTCCCGGCAATGCGCGCGCCGGGACACCACTACAATGGGTACTTTGGAGCGGCCGCCACACCACGGATGGGAACCGATGATTCGAGTCTTGATAGCGGACGATCACGCGATCGTGCGGGGCGGGTTCAGACAGTTCGTCGCCGAGGAGCCGGACATGTGCGTCGCGGCGGAAGCCTCGACCGGTGACGAAGCGATCAGTCACGTGCGTGAGCAGGCGTTCGACGTCGTGCTGCTCGACATCGCGATGCCCGACAAGAACGGCATCGACACGCTGCGCGTCATCAAGCAGGTGCGCCCCGAGCAGGGCGTGCTGATCCTGTCCGGCTATCCCGAGAGCCAGTACGCGATCAATCTGCTGCGCGCGGGCGCCAACGGCTATCTGAACAAGGATTGCGAACCCGACGAAATCGTGCGGGCGATCCGCGCGGTGGCGCGCGGGCACCGCTATCTGTCGGAGACGGTGGCCGATACGCTCGCGAACAATCTCGACAAACCGGCCTCCGGCCAGCCGCACGAGCAGTTGTCGGAGCGCGAATTCCAGATCTTCTGCAAGCTTGCCGCCGGACAGATTCCCACCGATATCGCCGAAGAGCTGCATCTTTCCGTGAAGACAGTGAGCACCTATCGCGCGCGCGTGCTGGAGAAGATGAATCTCACGAACAACGCGGACCTGACGTACTACGCGATCAAGAGCGGCCTGATCGAGTAAGGCATGCAATGGCAAACCATCCCATGAGCCGCGAACCCGACACGCTTTCCGACGAAACCCGCGCCGCGCCGCTACGCGTGCTGCTGATCGAGGATTCGCCGCTGATCCGGCGCAGCCTGGTGGAAGCGATCGATGCCTCCGGCGCGTTCCAGGTGGCCGCGTGGGCCGATACCGCCGACGCCGCCATCGCGCTGCTCGGCGACGAGCAGTTCGACGCGGTGATCGTCGATCTGCAGCTCAAGCACGGTTCAGGTGTGCCGGTGCTGGCGAGGCTTCAGCGCGACGGGCTGATCGACACGACGTTCGCCGCGGTACTCACGAATCACGCGTTGCCGGCGTACCGCGCGCGCTGCGAGCAGTACGGCGTGCGGCATTTCTACGACAAATCGTTCGAGTTCGATCGCGTGATCGACGCGTTGCACGACTACGCGCGCGCGCGCGGCCGGCCTGTCTGATTATCGACGGGGCGCATGCCCGGGCGCAGGTGGCTCAGGTCGCGCAGGTGACGCAGATGATTCAAGCGCGCGCGACGCCTTCAGGTCGCGCTGACCGCTGCCGGGCGGCCGTGCAGATGATTCCACGCCGCGAGCGTGGCGCACAGGAAACCGGCAACCGACACGCCGATCCAGCCGAACGCTTGCCACGCGAGCGCGCCGATCGCCGATCCTGCCGAACCACCGATGAAGTAGCAGACCATGTAGACCGTATTCACGCGGCTGCGCGCTTCGGGCGAGAGCGCATAGATGCGCGATTGATTGGAAATCTGCGCGGCCTGCACGCCGATATCCAGCACGATCACGCCGACGACCAGCCCGGTCATGCTCGCGCCCGACACACCGAAAATCACAAACGATACAGCGACGAGCCCGATCGCGAACGTGATGATCGAGCGCGGCCCGCGCCGGTCGGAGAACTTGCCGGCAAGCGGCGCGGCCAGCGCGCCCGCGGCGCCCACGATGCCGAACAGCCCGGCTGCCTGCGGCCCCAGATGAAACGGCGGCCCGGCAAGCAGCAGCGACAGCACCGACCAGAAGATACTGAACGCGCCGAAGAGCGCGGCGCCCGTGAGCGATGCCTCGCGCAGCCCGCGATGCTCGACGCTCAGATGCCACATCGACGCGAGCAGTTTGCCGTAGCCGAGCGTCGACGTCGGCTTGCTGTGCGGCAGACGCATCACGATGACGACCGAGAGACCCAGCAACGCGGCGATCGAGGCAAAGAACACCGCACGCCAGCCGAAATACTCCGCGATGAAGCCCGCGGCGGTCCGGGCAAGCAGGATGCCGAGCAGCAGGCCGCTCATCACCATGCCGACGGCGTGTCCGCGCGCCGAGGGCGGCGCGAGTTCGGCCGCGAACGGCACGGCTTGCTGCGCGATCGTTGCGAGTACACCGATCGCCAGGCTCGCGGCAATCAGGACCGCAAGGCTCGGCGCGGTGCCCGCGATGAACAGCGAGACGCACATGCCGGCCGTCTGCAGCAGGATCAGGAAGCGCCGGTCGAAGCGGTCGCCGAGCGGCGCGAGCAGCAGCATGCCGAGTGCGTAGCCAAGCTGCGTGACCGCCGGCACCGCGCCGATCCACGACGCGCTATGCGGAAACGACTGACGGAAATCGTCGAGCAGCGGCTGGTTGTAATAGATGTTGGCGGCCCCGAACCCGGCGATCGTCGCGAGCAGCAACAGCAGGCCGCGCAGCGAAGTGGGGGAAGGCTCGGTGGCACTCGAATCGGATGTGGACATGAACAATACGCAACGGCGAACGGGATGGACTCAACCGGCCAGTCGGTCAGCCGGAGAGGCGGTGCCGCGCATCGGTGGCACCCGGAGCGTGCCGATCATACCGGAGCGCGCGCGACCCTGCTGGGCATGGGCTGATGTCCTTGCGCCGTTGTGCCCGCGCGCCTTCATCGTTTCGCCCTGGCGTTCCCGCTGTGCCGCTTTCGCCGCGGGCATGTTCAGTCGATCAACGCGCCAGCCGGCTCATAGAACGGATAGGGGCCGTCGGCGAGGTCGACATAGGCGTGGTGCGTGACGATGCCCGTGGCGGGCGTGTAGCGATGCAACGCGAACGCGGGCGGCTCGAGCATGAAGGCGGACGGCGCATCGTCGCGCAGATCGAGCGCGACCTGATGCGCGGGCGCGGGCACAGCCGAGGCGATCGTGCCGCCGAAGCGCACGAACATCGGCCGGTGTACGTGGCCGCAGATCACGCGCTCGACATTCGGATGCCGGGCGATGAGCGCGGCGAGGCGGGCGGCGGCGGGTGGGTCGAGACGCACGCGGTCCATATGGCCGATGCCGCATTCGAACGGCGGATGATGCAGCGCGACGATCACGGGCTGATGGCGCGCGGCGTCGAGTTGCGAAGCGAGCCACGCGAGACGCGCGTCGCACAACTGGCCCGCGCTCTGGCCCGGCTGCAGCGAATCGAGCGCGATGAAGCGAAGCGGGCCGATATCGGCGGCGTAGTGCACGAACTCGCCGCCCTCGAACAGCTCAGCGCGCTCGGGAAACACCGCGCGAATTTCGGCGCGCCCGTCATGATTGCCGAGCAGCATGTAGTACGGAATCTCGAGCGCGGCAAGCAGCGACTTCAGATGGCGATATTGCCCGACCGAGCCCTGATCGACGAGATCGCCCGTCATCAGCACCACGTCGGGGCGCGGCACCAGCGCGTTGAGCCGCGCGATGCAACGCTCGAGCGCGGCGGCGGTATCGACGCGCCGGTAGGCGAGCGCGCCCGGGTTCTTGATGTGCAGGTCGCTGATCTGGGCGATAAGCATGAGGACGATCCTTGCGTACGAGTCAGGCGATCAGACAGTATCGCATCATCGGGTGCCGCGCCACGGCGCGTCGGCAGGCGGATACCGCTTCGCCAGTGAAGCGGCACATGACCGGTCGGATAGAATGCCGCGCTGCAACCGCACCAGAGCACATGCTCTTCATCGTCCCTGCAAGAACACCCATGTGACGCTTCGCGGGCTAGTTCAGAAGAGTGGTCGAACTGCCTGCGGCATCCTGGACGTCGCCACCGTTTTCCGTGGATGAGAGATCCGCCAGAAAGCTCGAACTCCACCAGTGCACGTCGAATTGCCTGATCCGTTGCATCAATGCCGTGTGGCGGGCCGTCCGCTCCTCGATCGACATCGTGAGCGCGCGCTGGATCGCGCGCGCGGTTCCCTGCGTATCGTACGGATTCACAAGGAGCGCTTCTTTTAGCTGCTCAGCCGCGCCGGCGAATCGGGATAGAACCAGCACGCCGGGATCCGAGGGATCCTGTGCGGCAATGAACTCCTTGGCGACCAGATTCATTCCGTCGCGCAACGGCGTGACAAGCGCGACACGGCTCGCGCGATAAAGACCCGGCAGCTTCTTGCGCGCGACGTTGCGATGGATGTACCGAACAGGCATCCAGTCCAGTTCGCCATAGTCGCCGTTGATCGCGCCGCACAGGCTGTCCATTTCAATGCGAAGATCGTCATACGCGCCGACGTCCTCCCGGCTTGGCGACGCGATCTGGATAAGCGTCGCGCTGTTGCGGTTCTCGGGATATTGCGCGAGAAGTTCGCGAAATGCGTGGACGCGCTGTGGCAGGCCTTTCGAGTAGTCGAGCCGGTCGACACCCAGCAGCAGGCGCCGCCGCGAGTATTCCTCGCGGATCTGCTTGAACATTTCAACGCCGTCGCGGCCCCGCGCGAGGCCCGCGAATTCATCGACATCGATCCCGATGGGGTACGCCCCGACACGCAGCGTGCGCTCGAACGCGCGCAGCCGGTTGTCGGGCAGCGTGTCGGCCTTTGCTTCGGCCTCGACGTATCCGGCGAAATGCGTCACGTCCGCCTCGCTCTGAAAGCCGACCAGATCGTAGGCGAACAGCGAACGCATGAGCCATTCGTGTTCGGGAATCGCAGCCATGATGAGGGGCGGCGGCATGGGGATGTGCAGGAAGAATCCGATCCGGTTGCGACAGCCGAGCGCGCGGAGTTCTGTAGCGAGGGGAATGAGGTGATAGTCGTGGACCCAGATGATGTCGTCGGGTCTGAGCAGGGACATCAGCTTGCGGGCAAACAACTGGTTGACACGCCGGTATCCGGCGGCGAATCGAACGTTGAAATTCGCGAGATCGAGCCGGTAGTGGAATACCGGCCATAGAACCTTGTTCGAGTACCCGAGGTAGTAGGTATCGTGTTCTTCCTGAGTCAGGTCGAGCGTCGCCAGTTGCACGTTGCCGACCGTTTGCAGCTTGATGTCACCGTCGCTGCCCTCGCTGCCCGTTCCGGGGGTGTCATCGCGAAGCTTTCCGCTCCAGCCGAACCACAGGCCACCCGTCTGTTGCAGGCTTTCCTTGACTGCGACTGCAAGCCCCCCGGCTGCGGCCTTTCGGGGATCGGCGGTACGATTTGAAACAACGACAAGACGGCTCACTCGGTCCTCGCGATGGGTTAGGACAGGCCAGGGCGAGGGCACAACGCAGGTCGGCGAATCCAGTTGTTAGCGGCGCTGCTCACCTGTCGCTATACGTCGTCCAATCCTCCGGCACGAACAAAATCACCTTTACCAGACACCTGTTTTTCACTACAGCGTGTAAGCGATCGTAACACGGGCATGCGTGTGCCATCAAACGGCCACGATGTTCGAGCATGGCGAAAAGCGGGAACGTATGCGGCAAACCGGCCTTTGTGACGAGGCGATGAAGCATTCGTTAAGTGTGCTACAGGACTTCGATGGAGCAACGTTTTGTGCCTGGTCCCTGGAGAGCTTCGATGGCGATGAAGACGTTGTTCTTGCAGGCTTCACCATGGAGCAAAGACCGGCAGGCGCCGCGCTGGCAACGCAACGTGCGTGATAGAATCTCGTCCGTTTCACAACCCTGCCGGGGTGATGAAATTGGTAAACATAGCGGACTTAAAATCCGCCGCTTAACAGCTTGCCGGTTCAAGTCCGGTCCCCGGCACCATCAGGCTTTGCGGGATTTATGACCGCCCGGTTCTGTTCCGCAAAATCCTGTCGCGTCGGTGAGGCGTTGTCTCCCTGGCGCTTCCTCACGTAATGCTCAGTCATCTCCTTGAGTTTCACGTTGCCGTCGATGGTTTCGAGGTAGATCGCGCGAAGAATGCGGTCCGCGGTTTTCGGGATCTTGCCGCGTTTTTCCCAAAGCGCGACTGTCTGCTCCGTGGTGCCAATCAGGTCGGCCAGGCGGTGCTGTGACAGATCGAGCTCCTTGCGCAGGAATCTGAATTCGGTGCCGGTGAGATGACCTTTCTGTGCAAGCGAGCGGCCGATCACCTTGTGCAGGCCGTCAACGTCCTGAATCGCCGTCGCCGTGCGCCGTCTTGCGTTTGATAACGCCGTTTTCGAGCCACACGTTACGCAGCCCGCTTTCCGTGTAGTGGTACATGGATGTGCCTCAAAAAACAGCGATGACGACGGCCCAATCGCCGTCCTCTATACGCTCGATGGCTGCGGCTACGCACACCTGGTCGCCAGCGTTCCGGCGCGTGAGCGTACATCGGACTGAAGAAGTGCCAGGGCGACCGTCCGCGACGCTGGATTTCGCTTTTTTGAAGCGGTTGCGATACCCGGGCCTTTATCCGCAGTACCCGACATGCGACTCACCGTACAAAACCGCCAGCCAATCCATGTCATGCACGCCTCACATCATTCAATGCTCCACGCAGACAAAACTGCTCGCGCGATTCACATTCCCCTTGCCGCCATAGCGCGGAAACATCGGATACCGGCATAGCGGCCGCGAACGTCCGTTGGTCGCCGCGGCGATATCCGTCGCGGTCAGCGTTTGCGGGGCGATGCCGCGCGTCACCCAGTTGTCGAGTGCGCCGAGCAGATCCGTCGACGGAATGAACGCGCCGCTGCCGTGCTGAAAGCCCGGCACCATGTAAAGCCGCATGAACGAATCGACCGTGCCGGAGCCAAAGCGGTCCACGAGCGCGTCGTGATACGCGATCGTCTGGTTCGGGCTGATGACTTCGTCAGCGAGCCCCTGCAATGTGATCAGCTTGCCGCCGCGTGCGATATAGCGGCTCAGGTCGGGGTTCATCGCGCCGATCGTCCGCGAGAGCGCCACGATCTGCCGCTGATATCGGCCTGGATGCTGCACATCGAACTTCAGTGCATCGAAGGTCGGATCGCGCGCGATGAAATAGCGGGCATAGCCGTCGCCCTGGGAAAACAGATAACCGTTTGCGACGATCGTGGGCGGTGTGCCGCGGGCGTCGTCGTGCGCAAGACCGAGCATGCCGGTGAAGAGCGTGCCCTGAAACACGTTGTAGCCGCGATAGCGGTTCACGTTCCAGGCGAGCGGCCAGGGCAGCGATATTCCGTCGCGTAGCACGTCGAGTGTCGCGAGCTGGGCGTTCGACAGGCAACTATCGTTCGCGGCGCCGGCTTTGCCCGGCGGACACCGCAACGAAGCGATCACGTCGGCCTCGTGCGTGCGACAGGCGCCGACATCGCTCACGATACCGTCCGCCGCGCCATCGTGCCGATCGCACACGTCATGCGTGCGCTGATAGACGCTTTCGAGGAGCGTCGGCGGCACGACACCGCCGGGCGTCGCGTACTCGGTCTGGCCCACTTTC
>CALFSF010000416.1 GCA_937917025.1 uncultured Paraburkholderia sp. | reverse complement strand
GCGAAGATTCTGGCGACGATCGGCAACGCGGCCGCAACCGTCGCGCTGCGCGCGGATGGCGGGCTTGCGGATTTCATCTGGTCGTTCAAGCCGCGCACGACGCCCGAGCCGCGTACCATCGCGGAGATTCCGACAACCTCCGATGCATCCATTGCGCTCAGCAAGGCATTGCGCAAGCGAGGCTACTCGTTTGTCGGCCCCACCACGATGCACGCGCTGATGGAAGCGACGGGCATCATCGACACACATTTGCTTGACAGCCATCGACGCGGCAGTTCCGGCGTCTGGCCACGATCATCCTGAACCTGCGGAGCGACTCAACATGACCGGTCTTTCATCGACGATCGAAATCGAAACCGCGCCGAACCCGGCGTTCGCCGTCATTCTGCTGCATGGTCTTGGCGCCGATGCGAACGACTTCGTTCCGCTTGTCCCTGAACTGCGTCTTGCTGGTTTGCCAGCAGTGCGCTTCGTGTTTCCGAACGCGCCCGAGATCGCCGTCACGGCGAACAACGGCTATGTGATGCGTGCGTGGTACGACATCCTGTCGTTTCAGGGCATCAACCGGCAGGTCGACGAAGCCGGTATCGAGGCTTCGTGCGCGACGGTGCGCGAACTGATCGCCGCGCAGAACGCGCGTGGCATTCCGACGTCGAAAATTTTCCTCGCCGGATTTTCGCAGGGCGGGGCGATGACGTATTCAGCGGGACTGACGCATGATGAATCGCTCGCCGGGCTGATCGTGATGTCGGGCTATGTGCCTTCGCCCGGCTTTATAGAGCGCCGCTTCGCTGCCGCGAATCGCGACACGCCGATTTTCGCCGCGCACGGCATCCATGACGATGTACTGCCGCTCGCGCTCGGCGAAAAGGGCCGTGACTTCGCGATCGCGCAGGGCTGCAAGGTCGACTGGCACGCGTACCTGATGCCGCATTCCGTGTGCGCGGAAGAAATCGACGCGATACGCGCATGGCTCGGCGCGCGCATCGCGACGCTTGTGGCCTGAAGCGGGAAGCGCGCTAGAGCGTCCGGCAGAGCGCCTTTTCGTAGAGCGACAGCATCGCGGGCGCGTCGACGCGGATGCAGACCCTGCATGCCGGCCGGCGGTCCCAGTCGGGTGCCGGCACGGGCATCGTCGCTGGCTTCTGGATGGTCATTCCGGCAGCGATGCCGTCCGTCAGCACGCGCACGGGGCCGCTGCGCGTGGTGTACAGATGCGGCGCGAGCACATACGCAACCGCCGACGAATCGTGTACGTAGATGCCCGCCAGCTGCGCGCTCTTCAGATGGAAATCTTCGTAATGACGCGACACGTCCCACACGAAACGTCCGGCGTCGCCCGCGCGATCACGAATTGAAGCGAGATACGCCGTCGACATGATGGTGTTCTGCGTCACGTCGAGACCGACGATCGTCACTGGCCACGCGGCGCCGAACACCACATCGGCGGCATCCGGATCGCCCAGGATATTCGCTTCGGCGGCAGGCGTGACGTTGCCGAGGAAACCATCGGTGCCGAATGCGCCGCCCATGATCACCACCTGCTTCACGAGCGTCGCGACCTGTGGGTCCTCGGCGAGCGCGAGCGCGAGATTCGTCAACGGGCCGACCGCGATCAGCGTGACCTCGCCGGGTTGCGCGCGCACCGTTTCGATGATGAAGCGATGCGCGGGACGCGGGTCGAGCGCGCCTCCGGTTTCAGTGCGCGCATCGAGTCTGATGTTGCCAAGACCGTTGTCGCCGTGCACCAACGCGAGCGGTTCGGCTGCCGCGCGTCTGAGCGGCGCGGCGGCACCGCGTGCGACGGGGGTGCCTGGCGCGAATTTCGCGGCCAGATAGCGCGCGTTGCGCGTCGTGGTTTCGATGGTGCCGTTGCCGAACACGCTCGTCAGGCCCAGCAGTTCGATGTCCGGATGCAGCGCCTGAAAGACGAGCGCCATTGCGTCGTCGACGCCAGGATCGGTATCGTAGATAACCTTATGTTTGCTCATAGATAGAACGCATCCGGCAGTTGTTCGCGTGCGGTGGTGTCGCGGGTCGCGCCGCGCAGGTTGCCCAGACGGATCGGCAGGTCGGGGCCGCCCAGCTCGATGATGACCTGGCGGCACGCGCCACACGGCGCGATCGGGCCATCGGTATCGCCGGTCACCGCGAGCGCCGCGAACTGGTCGCGTTGGTAGCCCGCGGCAATCGCGCTGAAAAACGCGGTACGTTCCGCGCAGTTGCACAGGCCGTACGCTGCGTTCTCGACGTTGCAGCCTTCGAACACGCGGCCGTCGCCCGTCAGGAGCGCCGCGCCCACCTTGAACTTCGAATAGGGGGCATACGCCTTCTCGCGCGCGAGAGCCGCGCGCTTCAGCAGTTCTTCCATGGTCATCGCCGATTCCTCAGTTGAGCGTGCCTCCGATGCTAAACCAGGCAGACCCTTACATGCCGCACTGTGTCCGCGGGATATCATAGGGCTCGCCGTAAGGTATCCGTCCCGCTCGTCAACACCCAATGAATTCCACGACTGAATCTTTCACGCGTCCTCCGCTGCGCTCGCTGACGCCGCTCGAAGCGCGCGTGCTGGGTGTGCTGCTCGAAAAGCAGCATACCGTGCCTGACACGTATCCGCTGTCGCTGAACGCACTCACGTCCGGCTGCAACCAGAAAACCGCGCGCAACCCCGTGATGAACGTCACCGAGGCCGAAGTGCTCACCACACTCGATAACCTGAAGCGCCTGAGCCTCGTGTCCGAGGGCAGCAGCAGCCGCGTCCCGCGTTTCGAGCACAACCTGCCGCGCGTACTCGGCGTGCCGGGCCAGTCCGCCGCGTTACTGACGACACTGATCCTGCGCGGAGCGCAAACGGCCGCTGAACTGCGCCTGAACAGCGCGCGCCTGCATGGTTTCGCGGATATCTCGTCGGTGGAAGTTTTTCTCGACGAGCTGGCGGCCAGCGAACCCGCGCGCGTGATCAAACTGCCGCGCACGCCAGGCGAGCGCGAAAGCCGCTGGATGCATCTGCTGTGCGGCGATGTCGCGATGCCCGAGACGTCCGAAGTGGGCGTGGTGGATGAATCCGTGTCGCCGTCGGCCTTCGAAAGCCTGAAGGCGGAACACAAGCAGCTTCGCGAAGAACTGGATCAACTGCGAACGATCGTCGAAAAGATGGCCGCCGAACTGGGCATCAGCGTCGACAGAGCCGTGGACGAGCCGTAAGCAACGTCGCGCCGAGGCGGCCGGTTACCGGCCCGTAGGCCCGTATCAAGGCCGGACCCGGCTCGCCAGACCCTGCCGCTCGCCGAATGCGTCGCTTGAGCACGTCACCGCCTGGCAGCGTTTTAACGCCAGCACGGGTCGCCTGAACGGGGCTGAGTACGCTCGAAGGGGGCGCTTTCAGATCGTTTTAGCGCATTTTCGGGGCGGATCGACCCCGCGACCGGCTGCCGGAGCCCGCCGTTCCGGGCGTCTGGCGGGTCCTGGCACCCCATCATGGATTTGCGCAGACGCGCCCGGATGGGTTAGGGTGTCGGTCCGGGCGCCATTTTGCGTGCGCTCGAATCACAATCACCGAACGGGATGAGTAATGAACAAACAGGAACTGATTGATGCCGTCGCAGCAGCGACGGGCGAAAGCAAGGCAGCGACCGGCAGCACGATCGACGCGATCATCGCAGCAGTGACCTCCGCCGTTGCAAAGGGCGACACCGTCCAGTTGATCGGCTTCGGCTCGTTCTCGACGGGCGCACGCGCCGCGCGCGTGGGCCGCAACCCGTCGACGGGTGCGGAGATCCAGATCGCCGCCGCGAAGACGGTCAAGTTCGTGGCAGGCAAGTCGTTCAAGGAAGTGGTGAACGCGTCCTGATCGACCGTTCGCGGCGCTGTGTCGCAAACCAGCGCCAGTTTCTGGCTGACCCGTTTTTGCGGGGTTTCCCGCGGATAAAACGGGTCAGGCCAGTGCGCGGCTCATTGCAGCCCGCGCATGCAGCATCGCAGGCCGAGGGTCTTCACGCCTGCCTTCAATTGAGCCATTTGCGCACGTCGCTTTCCCATGCGGGGTCGCCGCAACCCTTGGGATTTTCCGGTCCGAGTACCGTGATATAGCCTTTCGATTTCATGCACGACTCGTACGCACGGATCTTCGAGCACTGATTCGTCGCCGCGTTGCGCGAGATCGCCTTGCACTCGGCGATCGAGCGGTCCATCGCGGCGAAGTCGGGGTCGTTCGTGCCGACTGTGCCGCCTGCCGAAAACTCAACGGGTTGTGCATGGGAGCACGCGGCGAGTGGCAACACCGCTGCCAGTGCACTGGCAGCCAGAAACGACCGGCACGATCTCATCTTCACCGCTACACC
>CALFSF010000415.1 GCA_937917025.1 uncultured Paraburkholderia sp. | reverse complement strand
TGACGATTCGGCCGCTCGCGGGCACGCGTCCGCGCGGCAACACGCCCGAGCGCGACGCCGAACTCGCCACGGGACTGCTGAACGACCCGAAGGAAATCGCCGAGCACGTGATGCTGATCGACCTCGCGCGTAACGACGTCGGCCGCATCGCGCAGATCGGGTCGGTGGTCGTGACCGACAAAATGGTCATCGAAAAGTACTCGCACGTGCAGCACATCGTGAGTTCGGTCGAGGGCAAGCTCAAGGCAGGCGTCACCAATTTCGACGTGCTGCGCGCGACGTTCCCGGCCGGCACGCTTTCGGGCGCGCCGAAAGTCCGCGCGATGGAACTGATCGACGAACTCGAGCCGGTGAAGCGCGGTCTTTACGGCGGCGCCGTCGGCTATCTGTCGTTCACGGGCGAAATGGATCTGGCGATCACGATCCGCACCGGCGTGATCCACAACGGCAACCTGTACGTTCAGGCGGCTGCGGGCATCGTTGCGGATTCGGTGCCGGAATCCGAATGGCAAGAGACCGAAAACAAGGCGCGCGCCGTGCTGCGCGCGGCCGAGCAGGTGCAAGACGGCCTCGATAGCGACTTCTGACCGGAGACAGACCATGCTGCTGATGATCGATAACTACGACTCGTTCACCTATAACCTGGTCCAGTACTTCGGCGAACTCGGCGAAGACGTACGGACCTTCCGCAACGACGAAATCACCCTCGACGAAATCGCGAAGCTCAGCCCCGAGCGCATCTGCCTTTCGCCGGGACCGAGCAATCCGCAACACGCGGGCATCACGCTCGACGTGCTGCGCGAATTTTCCGGCGAGATTCCGATTCTCGGCGTGTGCCTCGGCCACCAGGCAATCGGCGAGGCATTCGGCGGACGCGTCGTGCGTGCGCAGACGATCATGCACGGCAAGGTGAGCCAGATCGAAACCGACTGCAAAGGCGTGTTCGCCGATCTGCCGAAGCATTTCACCGTCACGCGCTACCATTCGCTCGCGATCGAACGCGAGTCGCTGCCGGACTGCCTCGAAGTGTCCGCGTGGACCGACGACGGTGAAATCATGGGCGTGCGCCACAAGACGCTCAACGTCGAAGGCGTGCAGTTCCACCCGGAATCGATCCTGTCCGAACACGGCCACGCGCTGCTCGAAAACTTCGTGAAGCAGTCGAAGCTTGCTGACGCATCGCATCGCAACGCCTGAAGAAGAGAAAAGAACATGTCGATTACTCCGCAGGAAGCGTTGCAGCGCACGATCGAGCATCGTGAGATCTTCCACGACGAAATGCTGCACCTGATGCGCCTCATCATGCGCGGCGAACTCTCGCCGGTGCTGTCGGCGGCGATCATCACGGGGTTGCGCGTCAAAAAAGAGACCATCGGCGAAATCGCGGCCGCCGCCACCGTGATGCGCGAATTCGCCCGGCACGTCGAGGTCGAGGACAACTCGAACTTCGTCGACATCGTGGGCACGGGCGGCGACGGCTCGCACACGTTCAACATTTCCACGGCGACGATGTTCGTCACGGCCGCGGCCGGCGCAAAAGTCGCGAAACACGGCAATCGCGGCGTGTCGAGCAAGTCGGGCAGCGCGGACGTCCTTGAAGCGCTCGGCGTCAACATCGATCTGCAGCCGGAACAGGTGGCCGCGTCGATTGCCGAAACGGGCATGGGCTTCATGTTCGCGCCGAACCATCATCCGGCGATGAAGAACATCGCGCCGGTGCGCCGCGAACTCGGCGTGCGGACGATCTTCAATATTCTCGGACCGCTCACCAATCCGGCCGGCGCGCCGAACCAGCTGATGGGCGTGTTCCACCAGGATCTGGTCGGCATTCAGGTGCGCGTGATGCAGCGGCTCGGCGCGAAGCACGTGCTGGTGGTGTACGGCATGGACGGCATGGATGAAGTGTCGCTCGGCGCCGCGACCACGGTCGGCGAACTGCGCGATGGCCAGATTCACGAATACGAGATTCATCCGGAAGACTTCGGCATGCAGATGGTGTCGAACCGGACGCTCAAGGTGAACGATGCCAGTGAGTCGAAAACCATGCTGCTCGAAGCACTCGACAACAAACAGGGCGTCGCGCGCGAAATCGTCGTGCTGAATGCGGGCACGGCGCTGTACTCGGCGAACGTGGTGGCATCGATCGCGGACGGCATCCAGCTCGCGCGCGAAACGGTCGCGAGCGGCCGCGCACGGGCGAAGGTCGACGAACTGGTCCGCTTCACGCAGCAATTCAGGCAATAACCCAAGCAATAACTTCGGCATCGAGATATCCATGAGCGACATTCTGGAACGCATCATCGCGGTCAAGCGCGAAGAAATCCGCGCCGCGCAAATGAGCGCGCCGTTTGAAGAGCTACGGCTCGAAGCGTCGGCACGCGACCGGCGCGACTTCGTCGGCGCATTGCGCGCGAAGCACGCAGCCGGCCTCGCCGCGGTCATCGCCGAGGTGAAAAAGGCCAGCCCGTCGAAAGGCGTGTTGCGCGAACATTTCGTGCCCGCCGATATCGCCCGCTCGTACGAAAGCCACGGCGCGGCGTGCCTTTCCGTGCTGACGGATGTGCAGTTCTTCCAGGGCAGCGCGGCGTATCTGGAAGAAGCGCGCGCCGCCTGCGCGCTGCCGGTGCTGCGCAAGGACTTCATCACCGATCCGTACCAGATCGTCGAGGCGCGCGCGATGGGCGCCGACGCGATCCTGCTGATCGCCGCCGCGCTCGAAACGTCGCAGATGCAGGATCTCGAAGCGTTCGCGCATTCGCTGGGGCTCGCGGTGCTCGTCGAGGTACACGACAACAACGAGCTGATGGAAGCGCTCACGCTCAAGACGCCATTGATCGGCATCAACAACCGTAACCTGCGCACGTTCGAAACGTCGATCGACACGACAATCGGCATGCTCGAATCGATTCCGGACGACCGCATCGTCGTGACCGAATCGGGCATTCTGTCGCGCGTCGATGTCGAGCGGCTGCGTGCGATGGACGTGCATACGTTCCTCGTCGGCGAAGCGTTCATGCGCGCGGAGCAGCCGGGCGCGGAACTCGCGCGGATGTTTTTCTGAGCGCGAACAGCGGCTTGAGTCCGGCGCATACGGCGGCGCGGCGTCCAGCCACGCGATGGGCCGGATCGAACGGAGTACAGGATGGGCATCGAGAGTGAAATCAAGCTGGCGCTGCCGGCCGGACAGGTCCACGCGGCAACCGCGTTTTTTATCGCGCACACGGGGGTAGCCGGGCGCGACGTCACGCTCGAGAACATCTATTTCGACACGCCCGGCCTGACGCTGGCGCGCTCGAAGAGCGCGCTGCGGCTACGACGCACGCCCGATGGCTGGCTGCAGACGTTCAAGACAGCCGGTTCGGCGAAAGGCGGCCTGCACAGCCGTCACGAATGGGAAATGCCTGTCGCGGGCGACGCGCTGGAAATCGACGCATTGCTGCGCGCGTGCGAAGTACCGGACATCGCGGCAGCGTTGCGCGAAGCGGCACCGGGCCTCATCGAACTCTTTCGCACGAACTTCACGCGCACGCTGTGGCAGGTGCAGCACGACGGCGCCGACATCGAAGCGGCGATCGACCTGGGCGAAGTGATTGCCGATGTGAACGGCAAAACGCGTCGCGCGCCGGTTTCCGAAATCGAACTCGAACTGAAGAACGGCGACGAAGCGGCGCTGCACGCGCTGGCTCAGGTGTTGTCGACGAACATTCCAGGGCTCGCGCCGGATGACGTCAGCAAGGCCCAGCGTGGCTACAGGCTGCGCGAACCGTAACCCGCGCGGCGCGGCGAACCTCGAAGCGGCGCGTGGCAAACGCCACCTTGAGCTACACGTCGTTTGCTGCGACACTTCCCCGCCATGACCTCCGCCACCCGCTCCCGCTCCTCTTCATCGCAGGCTTCGCTTTTTGGCGATGCGTCTGCTGCGCAACCTGCACCGGTTGCCACCGCCGCGCTCGAAGCCCAGTTCGACGCGTTGCCCTCCGCGTGGCGCCAGCACCTGAAGCCGTTCACCGAGAGCGACGCCTATGCGCCGTTGTGCGCGTTCGTCGACGCCGAGCGCGCGGCCGGCAAAACCGTCTATCCGGCCGACGTGTTCCGCGCGCTGCGCCTGACGAGCCCTGACGACGTGAAAGTCGTGATCCTCGGGCAAGACCCGTATCACGGTGAGGATCGCGGCACGCCGCAGGCGCACGGACTCGCGTTCTCGGTGCCGCCGGCGGTGCGTCCGCCGCCATCGCTGCGTAATATCTTCAAGGAAATCGCCGCGAATTTCGGCTATGAACCGCCGCGCCTCGGCTGCCTCGACACGTGGGCGCGGCAGGGCGTCCTGCTGCTGAACACGGTGCTGACGGTGGAACGCGACTCGGCCGCGAGCCACGCAAAGCGCGGCTGGGAAAAATGCACCGACACGCTGATCCACGAACTCGCGATGCGTCACGAAGGGCTCGTCTTCATGCTGTGGGGCGCGCATGCGCAGGCGAAACGCGCGCTGCTTGGCGGACGTTCGCACTACGTGCTCGAAGCGCCCCATCCGTCGCCGCTGTCGGCGCATCGCGGTTTTCTCGGTTGCCGGCATTTCGCGCTGGCCAACGAATACCTCGAACAGCACGGCCGGACGCCGATCGACTGGCGTCTGCCCGACGAAGCCCAAACGCTGGCCTGACCGCGCACACCGCGCGCATTCCGCGTGGTTATGCGCGAGTCAAAACCCGGCGACACGGCGGGTCCAGAAACAAAAAACGCCACGCGGTGAAAACCCCGTGGCGTTTCTGTTTCCCGCGAGACTGAAACTTCAGCCTCGCATGGAAGGTGAACCCTTACGCCGCAGCGATCGCTTCGCGCGCGCTGGCGAGTGCGGCGTTCGCGACGTCCGGGCCCATGTTCAGGCCTTCTGCGTAGATGAAGTTCACGTCGGTCATGCCGAGGAAGCCGAGGAACGTCTTCAGGTACGGCGTCTGGCTGTCGCCCGGCGTACCGGCGTACTTGCCGCCACGCGCCGAAACGACGTGCACTTTCTTGCCCGTCACGAGGCCTTCCGGACCGTTCGCGCCGTACTTGAACGTGATGCCGGCGCGGGCGATGAAGTCGAAGTACGTCTTCAGTTGCGACGACACGCCGAAGTTGTACAGCGGTGCGGCGATCACGATGATGTCGGCGGCCTGCAGTTCGGCGATCAGCGCTTCGCTGCGTGCGGCGATGGCGCTCTGTTCCGGCGTACGCTGCTCGGCCGGCGTGAAGAACGCGCCGAGGATCGCATCGTCCAGGTGGGGCAGCGGCTCAGCCTGCAGGTTACGGACGACGACTTGCGCGCCCGGGTTCGACTGTTGCAGCTTTGCGGTCAGTTCGTTGGCAAGCAGCGTCGAATTCGCGCCTTGCGAGCGGGCTGCCGAGTTGATTTGCAGAATCGTGGTCATGGTTGACTCCAGTTGGGACGCACAGCGTTGCGCGAGTGGAGCCATTGTGTTTTTTTACCCGCCCGGGAAAAAGTACCCCGCGAGCGACGGATTGTTGCATGGGTAGGACAATCCGCCCTCTTCAACCCGGGATTTTGTCGCTTTTAGAACGCCGACGGCGCACCGCCGGCCCCGGGCGCGTCATTGCCCCAGCCAGCGCTCACGCCAGTTCCGCGCCGAGACGCGCTTGTCGGTGACCGAAAGCGAGTAGCGCGCGACGTCCGGCGCATCCAGCTTTACTTGCGCGGTCCGCAGTTCGTCGCGACGGAACGCGTGGACTTCGACCTTCGCGCCCGGCAAATAACGCGCCAGGAGCGCATCCAGATTCGAGCCGGTGACGCGCAGACCGTCGATCGCGATCAGCACGTCGCCGGCCGACAGGCCTGCCTTCTGCGCCGCGCTACCTTCATGCACCGCGGCGAGTGTGCAGTCCGCGCCGCCGCGCACGCGCACGCCCAGCGACGGCTTGCCGTTCTTGTCCGGCTCCGGCGCGATACTCACGCCAAACGGCGCGAGCAACGGTTCGAGCGGCAGATCGCGCGTGCCGTACACCGCCTGATCGATGAGACGCGCGACGTCGACACCGGTCGCCTCGGCGAAAAGCGCCTCGATTGCGGTCTCCGGCACGCCAACCGGCTTGCCGCGATAGAAATCGCGACCGAAGCGCTGCCACAGCAGACGCATCACGTCGTCGAGCGATTTGCGGTTGCCGGTCTGCGCGCGGATTTCCAGATCGAGGCACAGCGCGACGAGCGATCCCTTCGTGTAATAACTGACGATCGCGTTCGGCGCGTTTTCGTCCTGACGGTAGTACTTGACCCACGCGTCGAACGAGCTTTCGGCGACCGACTGCTTCAGACGCCCGCTGCAACGCTGCACGCCGCCAACCACCTTGCCGACGAGGCCGAAATATTCGTCCTGCGTGATCAACCCTGTGCGCACCAGGATCAGGTCGTCGTAGTAAGACGTGAAGCCCTCGAAGAGCCACAGCAACGACGTGTAGTTCTCGCGCGTCAGATCGTATGGCGCGAACGCCGCTGGCTTGATGCGCTTCACGTTCCACGTGTGGAAATACTCGTGGCTGCACAGGCCGAGATACGTCCGGTAGCCTTCGGTCGTTTCCGGGCGCCCTGTTACCGGCAGATCGGCGCGGCTGCAGATCAGCGCGGTCGACGCACGATGCTCGAGGCCACCGTAGCCGTCGCCGACCACCTGCGTCATGAACACATAGCGATCGACCGGCGCCTTCTTCGATTTCGGCTCGAAAAGCGCGATCTGCGCTTCGCAGATGCGCTTCAGGTCGGCGGCAAGGCGCGCCATATCGACGGTAACGGTGCGTCCCGAGATCACGATATCGTGCGGCACGCCATGCGCGCTGAACGTGGTGAGCGCGAATTCGCCGAGCGTGACCGGATGATCGACCAGCTCGTCATAGTTCTGCGCGCGATACTCGCCAAAACCATGGCGCTTCGTGCCGCGCGCTTCGGGCATCGCGGTCGCGACGCGCCACCGGCGATACGCGTCGCCCGCCGGCTTCTGGATGTCGACCACGCACGGCGCCGCTTCATGGCCGAGCGGCGACAGAAACACGCTCGTACCGTTGAAGAAACCGGTCGTGTCGTCGAGATGCGCGGCGCGCACCGACAGATCCCACGCATACACCTCGTAGCGCAGCGTCAGTTCACCTTCGACGGGTGCGGCGCGCCACGTGTGCTTGTCGGTTTTCTCGACGCGCACCTTGCGCCCCGTTTCGTTGAAGGCGCGCAGCGTCACGATATTGCGGGCGAACTCGCGGACCATGTAGCTGCCCGGAATCCACACCGGCAGCATGAAGGACTGCCCGGCCGGATCAGGATCGGCAACGGTCACGGTCACTTCGAACAGATGGGCGGCGGGTTGCTTCGGGACGATGGTGTAGCGGATCGGCTTCATCGGCGGGACATCCAGACAGAGGGCGGGCGTTAAAACGGCAGGAGGCGCACGACGCGCCTCCTGTTCGACATATGCGACACGTGCGATGCGATTAACGGACGGCGGAGATTTCCTTGTCGAGCCGGTCTGCCGGCACGGCGCCCGGCAGGCGGCGGCCGTCGGCGAGGAACACCGTCGGCGTGCCGTTGACGTTCATCTGCTGGCCGAGCGCGAGGTTCTTGTCGATCGCGGTGGTATCGCAGGTGCCGGCGGCCGTGGGTGCACGATGGTCGAGCATCCACGATTCCCATGCCTTCGCGCGATCGCCCGAACACCAGATCGACTTCGATTTCGTCGCCGAATCCGGTGACAGTACCGGATACAGGAACGTGTAGACCGTCACGTTATCGATCGACTTGAGCGTCGTTTCGAGCTGCTTGCAGTACGGGCAGTTCGGATCGGAGAACACGGCGATCCTGCGCGCGCCGTTGCCCTTCACGACTTTCACCGCGTTGCCGAACGGCAGGCTCGCGAAATCGATCTTGTTGGTTTCGGCCAGACGCGCTTCCGTGACGTTCGTCCGCGTTTTCGCGTCGACGATGTCGCCGAGCACGAGATAGTCGCCCTTGGCATCGCTGTAGAGAATCTGCGTGCCGAGATTCACTTCGTAGAGGCCGGCGATCGGCGACTTCGAGACGCTCTTGATCGTGGCGTCGCCAAGGCGCGGCTGCAGCGTGGCCTTGAGCTTGTCGGTGGTCTGGTCGGCCTGCGCGGAGCAACCGAGTGCGGCGACGACGACAGCCAGTGCCAGCGTCGCGATGCGGATACGTTTTTGCATGTTCAATTCCTGAGCGATTGCACGCGCCTCGCGTGCCTTTCAAATGTGCGGTGCGGACCGTGTGAAACGAAGGCGCCCTTTACCCGAGCGCCGCGGAAACAAGCCAGCGCTTGAGCAGCGGCTGCGCGCCGACGAACGCCATGCCGGTATTACGCACGACCCGGGCCACGGTGCCCGGCACGGAAAACAGTTTCTGCAGGCCATCGGTTGCGATCATCAGCGCGCGGATGTCTTCGCGACGCGCCCGCTCGTAGCGACGCAGCATCACCGTGTCGCCGGTATCGCGGAACGCTTCCTTCTTCGCGATCACCTCGGCGAGCGCGGCGACGTCGCGCAGCCCGAGATTCATGCCCTGACCGGCGAGCGGATGGATCAGATGCGCGGCATCGCCAACCAGCGCGACGCGCGGCGCGATCAGCCGGTCGACCGTTTGCAGCGCGAGCGGAAAACCCTGCGCCGGCGTCACGCATTCCAGCGGGCCGAGCAGGCTTTGCGTCACGCGTTCGACTTCGGCCGCGAGCTGCGCGGGCGCGAGTTCCAGCAGTTCGCGCGCATGCTCCGTCTGCGCCGACCAGACGAGCGACACGTGACCGTCCGGCAACGGCAGCAACGCGATGATCTCACCTTCCCTGAACCATTGACAGGCGGTGTCGCCATGCGGCCGGCCCGCCTTGAAATTCGCGACGACGCCCGTCTGCCTGTAATCGCGGCGATCGACCTTCGAGCCGATCTGCGCGCGCACCCACGAATGCGCGCCGTCCGCGCCGACGACGAGATCCGCTTCTAGCACGCGGCCGTTCGCAAGTCCGATCGATGCCGCGTCGGGTTTGACGTCGAGCGCCTGGGCGCGCGAATCGATCCACGTGAGGTTGG
>CALFSF010000414.1 GCA_937917025.1 uncultured Paraburkholderia sp. | reverse complement strand
GAAAGGCCAAAGCAAGAACCCACATCGGTACGAAAAAGCGAGAATGCCGCCCCGCCAAAGGGGCAGCCCAAACAAACCGATGTGACCACAAGAAAAGGCCGAAGCAAAAAAAGCAAAACCGCACCGCAAGAAGCGCTCCCACTATATGAGCACAACACTCACATATTGGAGATAGAAGAAAAACCGCCCTACAATCCGGATCAACGAGCCGCGAGAGCGGCAAAAAGCGCCGGCCATGCTGCATCGCAGCAAAAAACCCAGGCGCAAAGACAACACCGGAGACGAGCACCTTATGTCCGTGATTGACAGGCGAGAAGCGACGCGCGAAGCCGACGCGCCCGGATCACAAACGCCCCCGACGGCTCACGCAACATCCCGTTCCAACGGCGCAGCCACCCTGCCGGCCGCCGCGCAGGCGGACTCGATAGCCGTCCCCAGCACGCTCCTCGACGTCACCCCCCAGCAAGCCGGCACGCAGACGCTCCTGCGCGGTCTCGCGATCCTCGAAGCCGCCGCCGCCGGCGTGCGCGATCTGCGCACCTTCGGCGCGGCGCTCGGCACGACCCGCAGCACCACGCATCGCCTCGTCAGCAGCCTCGTCCAGGCGCGCTATCTGCGCCAGGTTCAGGGTGGCTATCTGCTCGGCCCGAAGCTGATCGAACTCGGCACCATCGCGCTCGAACAGATGCCGCTGACAGCCGTCGCACGTCCGCACCTGGAAGCACTCGCCGAACAGACGCTCGATACGATCCACCTCGGCGTGCGCGACGGCGACGACGTCCTCTATATCGACAAGATCCCCGGCACCCGTGGCCTCGAAATGCGCTCGCGCGTCGGTCACCGCATGCCGCTCGCGTCGACAGGCATCGGCAAGGCCATGATGCTCGACCTGCCGCCGGACGCCTGGCGCTCGCTCTTCGAAGCGTCGCGTCGCGCACTCGCCGGCGTCAGCTTCAAGCCGGACAACCGTCCCGATTCGCTGACCTTCATGCAGCGCATGACCAACTATTCGACGGGCGGCTACACGTTCGACCTCGAAGAAAACGAAGCCTCGATCCGCTGTGTCGCGGCGCCCGTGCGCGATGCGTCGGGCGCAGTCGTCGCGGCGCTCTCGGTGGCGAGCACGATTCCCTATATGTCGCTTGAACGCATGGATGAACTGATCCCGGTCGTGCAGCGCGAAGCGCGCGCGATCTCGGAAGAACTGGGCTGGCGTGTGCCGCAACCGACCACGCGCAGGATCAAACGATGAGCCAGTCAAGTACCTCGAGCGCACCCGCATCTCAAGCTCGGGCCGCACAAGCAACCGGCACCATCGCGATGCACGACGCAGCACTGGTCGCGCTCGACTGGGGCACGACCGCGCTGCGCGCGTATCTCCTCGACACGGCGGGCAACGTGCTGGACGCGCACGCTTCGTCGGCCGGCATCATGAACCTGCCGCGCCCGGCAGCGGAAGGCGGCTTCGATGCGGCCTTCGACGCGGCCTGCGGCGCATGGCTCGACGCGCACCCGGACCTTCCGGTGGTGGCGGCCGGCATGGTCGGCAGCGCGCAGGGCTGGGCCGAAGCGCCGTACGTCGACGCGCCCGCCGACGCCGCTTCGCTCGTCGCCGGCATCGTGCGTGTCAAGACCGCGCGCGGTCTCACGATCCACATCGTCCCGGGCGTCCTGCAACGCGGCGATCTGCCGAACGTGATGCGCGGCGAGGAAACGCAGATTTTCGGCGCGCTCGCCGCAAAGGCGTCTGTCGCAAACACCGCGGACGACGCAGGCGAACTGATCGGCCTGCCCGGCACGCACGCGAAATGGGCGGTGGTGCGCAACGGGCGCATCGAACGCTTTCATACGTTCATGACGGGCGAAGTGTTCGGCGCGCTGCGCGATCACACGATCCTCGGCCGCACGATGGCCGCGCCCGCATCGCCCGACACGCAAGCGTTTCTGCGCGGCGTCAGCGTCGCGCGTAACAGCGGCACGGCCGGCGTACTCGCGACGATCTTCAGCACGCGCACGCTAGGCCTGACCGGACAGCTCGCATCGAATGAACAGCCCGACTATCTGTCGGGACTTTTGATCGGCCACGAACTCGCGGGCCTCGAAGCGGTGCTCGTGCGGCAACAGAGCTCGCTCGCCGGCAAGTCGCTGCGCCTGATCGGCAACGACGCGCTGTGCGAACGCTATCGCCTCGCACTCGCCCAGTTCGGCTGTACCCAGGCCACCCTCGTGCAGCACGCGACGGAACATGGGCTGTGGCGCATCGCGACGCAGGCCGGCTTCGTCGCGGCTGCGGAAACGAAGGCCGGCGCCAGCGCGGCGTCCCGCGCGGCCCGCTGACCGACGCCAACGAACGCACAAGGAATCGACATGCAACCTCACATCAATCTACCCGCACCGTACATGCCGCACGCAGGGCTGATCGCGGCGTTCGAGGCGTGCCCGTTGATCGCGATCATGCGCGGCGTCACGCCCGCCGATGCCGCCGATCACGGTCGCGCGCTGTACGAAGCCGGGTTTCGCATCGTCGAAGTGCCGCTCAATTCGCCGCAGCCGTTCGACAGCATCGCGGCAATCCGTCAGGCACTGCCGGCCGATGCGATCGTCGGCGCGGGCACGGTGCTGCATCCGGATTTCGTCAACGACGTGAAAGCCGCGGGCGGTGAACTGATCGTGATGCCGCACAGCGATGCCGAAGTCGTGATCGCCGCGAAGGCCTTGGGGCTCGCGTGCGCGCCGGGCGTGGCCACGCCGAACGAAGCGTTTCTCGCGCTGAAGAACGGCGCGGACGTCCTCAAGATGTTCCCCGCCGAGCAGCTCGGCGCGCACGTCGTGAAGGCCTGGCGCGCGGTGATCGCGAAAGAAGTGCCGCTCGTGCCGGTCGGCGGTATCACGCCGGACAACATGGGCCCGTTCCTGAGCGCGGGCGCAAACGGTTTTGGTCTCGGCTCCGCGCTGTACAAACCGGGCCAGAGCGCGGCCGTGACGGCTTCGCACGCGAAGGCGTACATCAACGGCCTGCGCATCGCGAAGGCAGGCGTGCAGAAATGAAGCGCCTCGCCGACAAGGTCGCGTTGATCACCGGCGCCGGTCGCGGCATCGGCGCGGCGATCGCGCATGCGTTCGCACGCGAAGGCGCGGCGGTCGTGCTCGCCGAACTCGATCTGGAGACGGCGCAACACACCGCGCGCGAGATCGAAGCGCAATGCGGTTTGCAGGCCGGTACGAAAGTGCTCGCGGTGCAGACAGACGTGACGCAATCGACTTCGGTGCAACACGCGGTAAGCGAAGCGGAACGGGCGTTCGGGCCGCTGAACGTGCTCATCAACAATGCGGGTATCAACGTATTCTGCGACCCGCTGACGATGACCGATGATGACTGGCGCCGCTGTTTCGCCGTCGACCTCGACGGCGTGTGGAACGGCTGTCGCGCGGTATTGCCGGGCATGGTCGAGCGCGGCGCGGGCAGCATCGTGAACATCGCATCGACGCATGCTTTCAAGATCATCCCGGGATGTTTTCCATATCCGGTCGCGAAGCACGGCGTGCTGGGTCTCACCCGCGCGCTCGGCATCGAATACGCGCCGCGCAACGTGCGCGTCAACGCGATCGCGCCGGGTTATGTCGAAACGCAGTTGACGCGCGACTGGTGGGACGGCCAGCCGGACCCCGCCGCCGCGCAGCAGGCCACGCTGGATCTGCAACCGATGAAACGTATCGGCCGTCCAGAAGAAGTGGCGATGACAGCGGTTTTTCTCGCGTCGGACGAGGCGCCGTTCATCAACGCGAGCTGTATCACGGTCGACGGCGGGCGCTCGGCGCTCTACCACGACTAGCCAGGAGACAGGGCACGAACAGGGTTTTCAGTCGGGCGACGCACTGGCCGCGTGTGTCGCGACAACCGATAAAAGAAGACGCGGCCAACCACCTTCTCGTTACCAATAGTCAGGAGACAGCATTATGAAACGTAGAATTTTCCTCACGCTGGCAGCTGCAGCGGCGGGCGTGTTCTTCAACGCAACGGCCGCTCAGGCAGCTGATCCGGTGAAGATCGGTTTTCTGGTGAAGCAGCCGGAAGAACCATGGTTCCAGGACGAATGGAAGTTCGCGGAAATCGCTGCCAAGGAAAAGGGCTTCACGCTCGTGAAGATCGGCGCGCCGTCGGGCGAAAAGGTGATGAGCGCAATCGATAACCTCTCCGCACAGAAGGCACAGGGTTTCATCATCTGCACGCCGGACGTGAAGCTCGGACCGGGCATCGTCGCGAAGGCGAAGGCCGACGGCCTGAAGATGATGACGGTCGATGACCGCCTCGTCGACGGCGCGGGCAAGCCGATCGAATCGGTGCCGCACATGGGCATTTCGGCCTACAACATCGGCAAGCAGGTCGGCGACGGTCTGGCGGCTGAAATCAAGAAGCGCGGCTGGGACATGAAGGACGTCGGCGCGATCGACGTGACCTACG
>CALFSF010000413.1 GCA_937917025.1 uncultured Paraburkholderia sp. | reverse complement strand
CATCTCCTCGCAACTGCTCGACAAATTGCCGCATCTGCGCATGATCAGCCAGACGGGCAAGGCATCGAGCCACATCGACATGGCCGCATGCACCGAGCGCGGCATTGCCGTGCTGGAAGGCAGCGGTTCGCCGATCGCGCCCGCCGAACTGACGTGGGCGCTCATCATGGCTGCCCAGCGGCGCATCCCGCAATACGTGGCAAACCTCAAGCAGGGCGCCTGGCAGCAGTCGGGTTTGAAGACCTCGGCGCTGCCGCCGAACTTCGGGCTCGGCACGGTTTTGCGCGGCCAGACGCTCGGGATCTGGGGTTACGGCAAGATCGGCCGCCTGCTTGCGGGCTACGGCAAGGCATTCGGCATGAACGTGCTGATCTGGGGGCGTGAACACTCGCGCGAAGCGGCGAAGGAAGACGGCTACAACATCGCCGAAAGCCGCGAGGCGCTGTTCGAGCAGAGCGACGTGCTGTCGCTGCATCTGCGCCTGCACGACGACACGCGCGGTATCGTCAGGCAGGAAGACCTGATGCGCATGAAGCCGACCGCGCTCTTCGTGAACACGAGCCGCGCCGAACTGCTGGAGGAAAACGCGCTGATGGGCGCGCTCTCGCACAACCGGCCGGGCATGGTGGCGATCGACGTGTACGAGAGCGAGCCGATCCTGCAGGGCTACAGCCTGCTGCGGATGGAAAACGTGATCTGCACGCCGCACATCGGCTATGTCGAACGGGAGAGCTACGAGCTGTACTTCAGCGCGGCGTTCAAAAACATCCTCGCGTTCGACCAGGGCGATACGTCGAGCGTCGCGAATCCGGAAGCGCTGCAGGGCGGACGGCGCCGGTAAGCCAGCCGCCCTCGCGGTTCAGTCGTGAGCGGCGGCGTCCAGCAGTTCGGGCATGCGTTGCAGGAACTGCTCGCCGTCGACGCGGCCGAGGTTATACGCATGCTGCATCTGTGACGGGCTGGTGTAGTCCCAGCTCGAAATCGGCACCTTGCGCGACGGCTGCACGTACAGGCGCTGCTGCGTGCCGTGCGGCACGACGAACATCTGTGCACGCGGATAGAGCCGCGTCACCATCACGAGAACCATGCCGGGCGTTTCGTCGAGGGCGCCGACCGGCACGTTGTCGACCATTCCACCGTCCAGCACCGGGCGGCCGTTGCGCCGCAAAACCGGCGTGAAGGGCGGCGTACTCGACGATTGCAGGATCAGGTCGGCGAGGTCCTCGACCGTCGCGCAATCCTGCGCGCGCACGAATTCCGGATGGAAGCCGAGCGTCTGACCGAGCGTCGGATGCAGCGTCTTGCGGACGTATTTTTCGATGTTGTACGCGATCAGCCCGGCTGCCACCGCACTCCGCGCGCCCAGCCAGCGCGGCAGATGCGACACGCCGATGCGGATTTCCGGTGCCTTCGCGAGCGCCGCGAAACGGTCGCCATAAATATCGAGCAGCGCCTGACGGTAGATCCGGTAGTGCGGAAACACCGATTTCCCGCGCAGCAGGTTGCCCCAGTACGCGTTTTTCGTATTTTCGCGCAGCGCGTGCTCGTAATAGCGCATCACCCAGTCGGATTCGTTCGTATAAAGCATGCACGCCGTTGCCGCGCCCGCCGAAATGCCGGAGATGACACGCGGCGCGATGTGCAGTTCGGGCTGGACGACATCCCAGAAGCCCGCCTGCCACCAGCAACGATTGCCGCCGCCTGCGAATACGACCTGATCGAACATCGTGACTGATTCCCCCGGGATGCGGCGCGATGCGCGCGTCGCCATATGGATGTTGCGCGGCCGGCTCAGTCGAGCAGCGCGTAGGTGGTGGTGGCGTGGACGGCCAGCCGTCCGTCTTCGTCGAGCAGTTCGACTTCACCGAACACGAGATTGCGGCCGAGGCGCAGCACGCGCGCGACGACGAGCACATCGCCTTTGCGGACGGCCTTCATGAAGCTGATGTTGAGCGAGACGGTCGTCATCGGTTTGAAGCCGCCAAGCGCGGCCGAAATGGCGACGACCATCGCGGTATCGGCGGCGGCCATGAACACCTGGCCGCAGATCACGCCGCCCGAATGCCGCAGCTCGCCTGAGAACGGGAGACGCAGCGTGGCGCTCTCGTCGTCGACCTTGACGGGCGTCAGCGCGAGCGCGCGCACCCACGGCGCGAGTACGCGGTCTAGCAGTTCGCGAATTGCGTTGTCGTCCATCGTGTGTCCCCGGTTTCCAGTCGTGCCGGCAGTTGCGGCGCGTTGCCGCAACATCATACCGGGCGCGGCTGGAGTAAGTGTTCTGGAGCGGGTGGGCAGGTTCGGCAGCCCGGTCCAGATGCGCTTGCAAGACCCGTCCGATAGATTTTTTCAGGAAATCGGCGCGAGGGGCTAGGCAAGCTCCTGGAACTCATGCATAATTCGCAGTCTGTTTGGGGGCGTTAGCTCAGTTGGTAGAGCAGCGGACTCTTAATCCGTAGGTCGAGTGTTCGAGTCACTCACGCCCCACCAGGTATTTGAAATGCCGGTCAGCGAAAGCTGACCGGCATTTTGCTTTTGACGCATCCGGTTCATCGCATCGGCCCGATAAACCGGACGGCCCGCCCTCATTGCGAGCGCGCGGGCCGTCCATGCCTGTCACGGGTCGACGCCTTCAGCCGGCCAGCACAGCGACAGCGACCGGCAGGCCGTACCCGGCCTGGCGGTCGCTTCGACCCTCATCGCCCTACTGCGACAGAGCCGCCGCGCCTCACTTGCGCTTGAGCTGCGAGATATCCCGCACCGCGCCACGGTCGGCCGAGGTCGCCAGCGCGGCATAGGCCCGCAACGCTTGCGACACCACGCGTTCACGATTGACCGGCATCCAGGCCTTGTCGCCGCGAGCCTCCATGGCTTCGCGTCGACGCGTCAGTTCCGCGTCCGAAACCACCAGATGCATCTTGCGCCCGGGAATGTCGATCTCGATCACGTCGCCCTCTTCCACCAGACCGATCGCGCCGCCTTCGGCTGCTTCCGGCGACGCATGCCCGATCACCAGCCCTGACGAACCGCCGGAAAAGCGGCCATCGGTAAACAGCGCACAGGTCTTGCCCAGGCCCTTGGATTTCAGATACGACGTGGGGTAAAGCATTTCCTGCATGCCGGGGCCGCCCTTGGGGCCTTCGTAACGGATCACGACCACGTCGCCCGCCACAACCTTGTCGCCCAGAATGGCTTCGACGGCATCGTCCTGGCTCTCGAATACACGCGCGCGCCCGGAGAAAATCCATTGCGATTCGTCGACGCCCGCAGTCTTGACGATACAGCCCTTCTCCGCGAGGTTGCCGTACAGCACGGCGAGGCCGCCGTCCTTCGAATACGCGTTCTGCTTGCTGCGGATACAGCCGGCCTTGCGATCGGTATCCAGCGACGCGAACGTGGCTTCCTGGCTGAACGCAACGGTGGTCGGAATGCCGCCCGGGGCCGCGCGGAAGAATTTCTGCGCCTCTTCGCCCGCGCCGCCCGCGATGTCCCACCCGGCGATCGCATTGCCCAGCGTGCCGCTATGCACGTTGCCGCACGACAGGTCGAGCAGGTCCGCGCGAGCCAGTTCGCCGAGAATGCCGGGGATGCCACCGGCACGATGCACGTCTTCGATATGGTATTTGTCGGTTGCGGGCGCCACCTTGCACAGGCACGGCACCTTGCGCGAGATGCGGTCGATGTCGGACATCGTGAAATCGACGCCGCCTTCCTGCGCCGCTGCCAGCAGGTGCAGCACGGTATTGGTCGAACCGCCCATGGCGACGTCGAGCGCCATCGCGTTCTCGAACGCCTGCTTGCTGGCGATGCTGCGCGGCAGGACCGAGGTATCGTCTTCCTGATAGTAGCGGCGGCACAGGTCCACCACCAGACGGCCAGCCTGTTCGAACAGCCCCTTGCGCCATGCATGCGTGGCGACGATCGTGCCGTTGCCAGGCAACGCGAGGCCGATCGCCTCGGTCAGGCAATTCATCGAGTTCGCGGTGAACATGCCCGAGCAGGAGCCGCACGTCGGGCAGGCGTTGCGCTCGATTTCCGCCACTTCGGCGTCGCTGACCCGGGAGTCGCCCGCCTTGATCATCGCGTCGATCAGGTCGATCTTGGCGATCACCTGGCCGTCTGTCGGCGACTTGACCTTGCCCGCTTCCATCGGACCGCCGGAAATAAAGACGACGGGGATGTTCAGGCGCATGGCGGCCATCAGCATGCCCGGGGTGATCTTGTCGCAATTGGAGATGCAGACCATGGCGTCGGCGCAGTGCGCGTTGACCATATATTCGACCGAGTCGGCGATCAACTCGCGCGAGGGCAGCGAATACAGCATGCCGCCGTGGCCCATGGCGATGCCGTCGTCCACGGCGATGGTGTTGA
>CALFSF010000412.1 GCA_937917025.1 uncultured Paraburkholderia sp. | reverse complement strand
ATGCGGGCGACATCGCCGACCCGGAATTCGGCAAGGACCATCCGTGCAGTGAATTTACACCGCCGGTCGCGAAGCTCGGCGCGCATGTCGCGTCACTCGGGATGCGTTTTTACACCGGCCCGATGTTCCCGGCCGATTACCGGAACAACATCTTCATCGCCGAACACGGCTCGTGGAATCGCAGCCGGAAAACCGGATACCGCGTCATGCGCGTGATCGTGAACGCGGACGGCAGCAATCCGCGCCAGGAAGTCTTCGCCCAGGGCTGGCTGATGCCGGACGAAAGCGAGTGGGGCCGCCCCGCCGACGTCCTTCCGTTGCCGGACGGCTCGCTTCTGATCAGCGACGACTATGCGGGCGCGATCTATCGTGTCACCTGGACGGCGCCGTGATCCGCTCCCCCGGCCGCGCGCGCGAGACAGGAATGGCACCCGCGCCGTGACGGCCGATGTGACCCACGGCGCGCGCGAAGCGTAGAATGCGCGTCGGCCCGCGCAACGCCTGCGGCATGCGCGCCTGACGCGTCCATCCCGTTGTTTGTGAAATTCACCCTTAGCCCATGTCCACCGTTGCCACGCATTCCCCACGCTTCAAATCCAAGACGGTAACCGCCGCGCTCGCGTTCTTTTTCGGCACGCTCGGCGCGCATCGCTTCTATCTGTACGGACTGCGCGACGTGTACGGCTGGGCGCATCTGCTCGGCACAGTGATCGGCGTTCCCGGCTATCTGCTGCTCGTCGCGACCGAACGCGCTTCGACGCTCGGCTGGGTGCTCGTTTTTCCGGGCGCGATCTCGCTGCTCGCGGCGTTCCTCGCGGCGATCGTCTACGGACTGCGCCCCGACGAAAAATGGGACGCGCAGTTCAACGCGCAAACCGGCAAGGAGAGCCACTCGGGCTGGACCGTCGTCTTCATCGTTATCTTCTCGCTGCTGATCGGCGCGTTCCTGCTGATGACGGGGCTCGCGTTCTCGTTCCAGACGTACTTCGAATCGCAGGTTCAGGCTGCGAAAGCGCTTTCTCAATAAGACGCCGGCGCATCCCACAACCACGCTAGAAAAGATCGAGTTGCGGGTTATCCGGTAATGGCGGCTTCGCCATGTCGACCCGGCGAAACTGCGACATATCCAGAATGCCGCGTTGGCGCTCGTTCAGGCCGAGTCGTCGGGCTGCATTGTGAAAGCGCTGCCTGAGCAGATCCGCCCAAAGCCCTTCGCCTTTCATCCGCGTCGCGAACGACGCGTCGTAGTCCTTGCCGCCACGCATGTCTCGCACACGGCTCATCACGCGGTCGGCGCGATCCGGAAAATGCGCGGCAAGCCAGTCTTTGAAGAGCGGCGCGACTTCCCACGGCAGGCGCAGCACGATAAAGCTGGCTGACGACGCCCCCGCCTCGGCGCACGCTTCCAGCACGCGCTCCATGTCCGGTTCCGTGACGAACGGAATCACCGGTGCGATGCTGACGCCCACCGGCACCCCCGCCTCGCTCAACGTTCTGATCGTGCGCAACCGCCGCGCGGGGGTCGCGGCGCGCGGTTCCAGCGTACGGGCAATGTCGGCGTCGAGCGTCGTGATCGTGATCGCCGCCATGACCTGCCCGCGCGCCGCCATCGGCGCAAGGAGGTCGAGATCGCGTTCGATCAGTGACGACTTCGTAATGGCCGCGAACGGATGCCCGCGGTCGTGCAGCACCTGGATGACGCCGCGGGTCAGGCCGAGATCGCGTTCCACCGGCTGCCAGGCGTCCGTATTCACGCCCAGCGCAATGGGCTCGGGAACGTAGGATTTCTTCGACAATTCGCGCTCGAGCAACGCCGCCGCGTTGATCCTGGCGTAGATACGGCTCTCGAAATCCAGCCCCGGCGAAAGCCCCAGATAGCTGTGCGTCGGGCGCGCGAAGCAATAGATGCAGCCGTGCTCACATCCCCGGTACGGATTGAGCGACACGTTGAACGGAATGTCCGGCGAGGCGTTGCGCGTCAGGATCGACTTCGCCTGCTCTTCGAAAACCTGGGTGCGCAATGCAGGCGTTCCGTTTTCTTCGTCCTCGGGCGACAGCACCCAGCCGTCGTCGAACGATTCGCGCTGGTTGATCTCGTAGCGCCCCTGCAGGTTCGTGACCGCGCCGCGCCCCTTGAGGGGCGCGGGCGGGGCAATCGGATATTCGTCGTCGGAATCGGTCACGGCATGGAAAGCAAAGCGTCGCAGATACTGTATAAATATACAGTATCTGCGACGCTTGTCGAGACCCCGCCGGACGGCCAGATGGCCACGCGAGCCTCATTCGCCGACGGCGATCGTCAGCGTTTCCTTGATCTCTTCCATGACGACATAGCTCTTCGACTGCACCGCGCCGGGCAGCTGCAGCAGGATGTCGCCGAGCAGTTTGCGGTAGTCGGCCATTTCGCCGATGCGCGCCTTGATCAGATAGTCGAAGTCACCCGATACGAGATGGCATTCCAGCACCTCGGGGATCTTCTGCACTTCGCGCCGGAACTGGTCGAACATGTTGCCGCTCTTGTGATCGAGCGTGATCTCGACGAACACCAGCAGTGCCGCCCCCAGCTCGGCCGGATTCACCCGGGCGTGATAGCCCATGATCACGCCGTCGCGTTCCATGCGTTTGACGCGTTCGATACAGGGCGTGACCGAGAGCCCCACCTGTTCGGCGAGATCCTTCATGGCCATGCGCCCATCCTGCTGGAGCAGTTTCAGGATGCGGCGATCCAGCTTGTCCAGGGCGCGGATCGGTTGACGTTGGATTCGCATGGTTTTTCCACTGAAAACGCAAAAAATACGATAACAAAAACTGGTTGATCGTCCATATGATAGCCGTTAACACTGGGTTGACCGTGTAATCCATCGTTAATCGAACATTTCGATACCGTCAGCCTTTCGACCTTTCTGGAGAAGTCATGCGAGTCGTCGTTCTGGGCAGCGGTGTCGTTGGCGTTACGAGCGCGTATTACCTGGCGCGCGCGGGTCACGAAGTGACCGTGATCGACCGTGAGGCCGGTCCGGCGCTCGAAACCAGCTTCGCGAACGCCGGGCAGATTTCGCCCGGCTATGCCGCGCCGTGGGCTGCGCCCGGCGTGCCGCTGAAGGCCGTCAAATGGATGTTCCAGAAGCACGCGCCGCTTGCCATCCGGCTCGACGGCACGCAGTTCCAGCTGAAGTGGATGTGGCAGATGCTGCAGAACTGCACGACGGAGCGCTACGCCGTCAACAAGGGGCGCATGGTTCGTCTCGCCGAATACAGCCGCGACTGCCTGCAGGCGCTGCGCGCCGACACCGGTATCCAGTACGAAGGCCGCACGGGCGGCACGCTGCAGCTCTTTCGCACGCAACAGCAGGTTGACGGCGCCGCGAAAGACATCGCCGTGCTGAAGGACGCGAACGTCGCGTATGAACTGCTGACGCCCGCTGAGCTGGCACGCGTCGAACCGGCGCTTGCCGCGACGTCGCACAAATTGACGGGCGGCCTGCGCCTGCCTGGCGACGAAACCGGCGACTGCCAGTTGTTCACCACGCGCCTCGCCGCGATGGCCGACAAGGAGAGCCGGCAGCTCCTGGTCGCCATGGCGGTCGCGGGCTTCGCCGCCGGCAACATCATGCTGATGTCGGTCTCGGTCTGGTCCGGCGCCGACCAGGCGACCACCGATCTCCTGCACTGGATCTCGGCGCTGATCGCGATCCCGGCCATCGCCTTCGCCGGCCGGCCGTTCTTCAGCTCGGCGCTCGGCGCACTGAAGGCCGGGCGCACCAACATGGACGTGCGGATCTCCCTCGCGGTGAT
>CALFSF010000411.1 GCA_937917025.1 uncultured Paraburkholderia sp. | reverse complement strand
GCGGGTCCAGCACCTTCGCCGACAGCACGAACGAGACGCGCGCGAACACGTCTTCGGCGAGCAGTTTCACGCCCTTCGGTTGCAGGTTGTGCAGTTCGACAAAACTCTTCACCGCCTGGAAGAGCCCTTCGCGCAAGCCGGATTCGTGCGTGCCGCCCGCGGGCGTCGGAATCAGATTGACGTAGGACTCGCGCGTGAGCGGGCCTTCCTCGCTCCATGCGACAACCCAAGCGGCGCCCTCGCCTTCCGCGAAGGTTTCTTCGTTCGAGCGCGAGCTTTCCGCGTAGCGCTCGCCTTCGAAGAGCGGAATCAGCAGATCGCTGCCCGCCATGCCTTCGAGCAGATAGCCGCGCAGACCGTCTTCGTATTTCCAGCTTTGCTGCTCGCCGGTTTTCTCGTTGACGAGCGTGACTTCGACGCCCGGCAACAACACGGCTTTCGATCGCAGCAGACGCTGCAACTCGCCGAACGGCAGGTTCGCCGAGTCGAAATATTTCGGATTGGCCCAGGCGCGCACGCGCGTGCCGGACTTCTTGTCGCCGCGCTGGGCGGGACGCACTTCGAGCGGCTTGACGACGTCGCCGTCGGCAAAGCCGAGTTCGGCGATCTTGCCGTCGCGCCAGACGGTGACGTCGAGGCGCGTGGACAACGCGTTCGTGACCGACACGCCGACGCCGTGCAGGCCGCCCGAGAACGTGTACGCGCCGCCGGACGCCTTGTCGAACTTGCCGCCCGCATGCAGGCGCGTGAACACGATTTCGACGACCGGCACGCCTTCTTCGGGGTGCATGCCGAACGGAATGCCGCGTGCGTCGTCTTCGACGGATACGGACTGGTCAGCGTGCAGCGTGACGATGATCTGGCGACCGTAGCCGCCGAGCGCTTCGTCGGCGGCGTTATCGATGACTTCCTGAATGATGTGCAGCGGATTTTCAGTGCGCGTGTACATGCCGGGCCGTTGCTTGACCGGCTCCAGGCCCTTCAGCACCTTGATCGACGCTTCGCTATACGCGGCGTTTGGCTTTTTCGTAGACATGGCTTGCTGTGGTCCGTCGGTTCATCGTTGTCCACAGGTCCTGTGGACATCTGCGTGGACAAACCGTTGAGTTTTCAAAAAAAGCGAAACGAAACAACGGGGTGAATCAATGTGCCTGCCGTTGAGGCAGTGCGTTCAATAGCTGCTCGTATCGTGACATCGGGTTGCCTGCTGCGTGCATCGGCGGCCCGCCAGTATGGCCGTAGATACGTTCGCGGGGTATTTTACTGATTTCAACACGCGCGGCAATTTGCTGATGCAGGCGTTAGCCGTCTGGCCAGGTGCTGGCATCGCGTCTGGCCCGCGGCGCGCTACTCACGCCCGACAACACGCCTTTGCGCCTCCGGCGCGCTCAAACCAGGCTATCGCACGCCCGGCGCAGCGACGCGCCGGCGCGCGCGAAACCCGGCGACGCTTACTTGCGCTTCGCCTCCAGCTCTTCCCAACGCTCGAGCGCCATCAGCAGTTCGTCGTCGATTTCCGCATAGCGCCCGGTCAGGCGCGTGCCTTCCTGGGCGTCCTTCGCGAAGATCGAACCGTCTTCGAGTTGCGCACCGATCGTTTTCTGCTCCGCCTCGAGTGCCGCGATCTGCTGTGGCAACGACTCCAGTTCGCGCTGCTCCTTGAACGACAGCTTGACCGTGCGCTGCGCGTTGCGCCCCGTGGCGCTGTCTTTAGGCGCTGCGTCTTTCAGCGGTTCTTTCTGCGCGTCGCTCTGCGCGAGCTGTTGCGAGCGCCCGCGCTGCACCTGCCAGTCGGTAAAGCCACCGACGTATTCCCGCCATCTGCCCTCGCCTTCCGACGCGATCACCGACGTCGCGACGTTATCGAGGAACGCCCGGTCGTGGCTGACGAGCAGAACC
Organism: uncultured Paraburkholderia sp.; assembly: GCA_937917025.1. Lineage (GTDB taxonomy): Bacteria > Pseudomonadota > Gammaproteobacteria > Burkholderiales > Burkholderiaceae > Paraburkholderia. The sequence goes on along the minus strand of CALFSF010000411.1, from coordinate 8,284 downwards.
GTGCCGTCGTAGTCGGTCAACAGCTCTTCGAGCAGTTCGAGCGTGGGGATGTCGAGGTCGTTGGTCGGTTCGTCGAGCACCAGCACGTTTGCCGGCCGCGCGAAGAGCCGCGCCAGCAACAGACGGTTGCGCTCGCCGCCCGACAGCGACTTCACCGGCGAGCGGGCGCGCTCGGGCGCGAACAGGAAGTCGCCGAGATAGCTCATCACGTGTTTCTTCGTGCCGTTGACTTCCACCCACTCGCTGCCCGGGCTGATCGTGTCGCCGAGGCTTTTGTCCAGATCGAGCTGCGCGCGCATCTGGTCGAAATACGCGACCTGCAGATTCGTGCCGATGCGCACCTTGCCTTCGTCCGGCGTCAGTTCGCCGAGAATCAGCTTGAGCAGCGTGGTCTTGCCCGCGCCGTTCGGCCCGATGAAACCGATCTTGTCGCCGCGCATGACCGTGGCCGAGAAATGGTCGACCACCGTGCGCGAACCGTAGCGCTTCGTCACATCGGTCAGTTCGGCGACGATCTTGCCGGACTTCTCGCCCTGCCCGACGTCGAGCTTGACGTTGCCGAGCGCATTCCGGCGCTCGGCGCGCTCGTTGCGCATCTGCACGAGCCGCGCGATGCGGCCGACGCTGCGCGTACGTCGCGCCTCGACGCCCTTGCGGATCCACACTTCTTCCTGGGCGAGCAGCTTGTCGGCCTTTTCGTTTTCGATGCGTTCGACTTCCAGCTGCTGCGCCTTGCGCGTCTGGTACGCCGAAAAGTTACCCGGATACGACAGCAGACGCCCGCGGTCGAGTTCGACGATGCGCGTCGCAACGCGATCGAGAAACGCGCGATCGTGGGTGATGAAGAGCAGCCCGGCGCGTTGTGAAATCAGGAGTTCCTCGAGCCAGCGGATACCGTCGAAGTCGAGGTGATTGGTCGGCTCGTCGAGCAGCAGGACGTCGGGTTGCACAACCAGCGCACGCGCGAGCGCCACGCGCTTTTGCATGCCGCCCGACAGCGCGCCCACGCGCGCTTCGCCGTCGAGCCCGATCTGCGCGAGCGTCGTGGATACGCGCGTGCGCCAGCTCCAGGCATCGGTCGTATCGAGCGAGGACTGCAGCGTGTTCATGCGTGCGAGCAGCGCGTCGTGCTGCTCGCCTTCCGGCGTTTCCGCGAGCGCATGGGCGACGACGTCGTATTCGTCGAGCAACGCGCGCGCATCGATCAGGCCGGCCGCGACGGCGTCGAACACCGACATGTCGGTATCGAACTCGGGTTCCTGCGGTACATAGACCGTCGTGAGGCTTTGCTGGCGCGTGACGAGCCCGTCATCGGGCTTCGTGAGATCGGCAACGATCTTGAGCAGCGACGACTTGCCCGCGCCGTTGCGGCCAATCAGCCCGACGCGCTCCCCCGCTTCGAGAGAGAAATCGGCGTGATCGAGCAACGCGACGTGACCGAACGCCAGTTGCGCTCCGGTAATGGTGTAAAGCGACATGGGGAGAAGGAAGAAGACCGCAATGAATCGGAACTGCCCATTGTACCGGTCGCGGGGTCGAACGCATCCCGGCCGGATGGCATAGTCCGTTTGGCCAGATTGAATTCACCGGGGCCGGTACGCACAGAATGTGCACGACTAACCCCGGGCCACGCGGCCGGCTCGCACCGGGCGCGGACAGTTTCGGCGTCCCCGCGAGCCTGTGCCGGAGCGCGAAATTGCCCCCGCGACGCCCCTGCGCAGTGGTCTGGACGAATTCCGGTAAGATTGCGGCTCGCCGCGCCCTGACCGGGAAAGAGGCAGAACGCGCGGGCCATTGCATCGATCTGAAGAACGAGTACGTCGTGAGCGAAGTCATTGAATATAAAAGCTGGGTCTGCCTGATTTGCGGCTGGATCTACAACGAGGAAGAAGGTCTGCCGGAGGAGGGTATCCCGGCGGGAACGCGTTTCGCCGAGATCCCGGAAGACTGGCGCTGCCCGCTGTGCGATGTGGGCAAGGCGGAGTTCGCCGTCGTCGAGTTCTGACGCCGTCGCGCGCGGCGGGTTTTGCCGGCGGCCTCCCTGTCGCGGATTCTGTCCGCTTTCCCCGTCAGTCGCGCATCGCCACCACCACAAGCTCGCGGCTGGCGGCATCCACGGGTTTGCGCGACCAGCCGCCATACCAGCTCATCGAAACGAAGCCCGCTTCGCGGAGCGCGCTCTCCAGTGCGGCCTGGCTGCGAAACCGCAATTCGCTTTCGGCAATGATCTGCGCACCGTCGCGCTCGAACCGGTAGTGGGTGGCAAACCGTACGCATTCGCCTGTGACGTCGATAACGCGATGCCACACGTCGACCCAGCCGTATTTCTGCGATTCGACGCGCCGGCGCGACGCGTCCGGCGTCCACGCGCGCCAGGGCGCGCACGCCGGATTGCGGCTCTCGAAAGCAAGGCGGCCGCCGGGTCGCAACGCGTCGTATGCGGCCGAAAGCGTCTGCCGCCAGCTCGCGTCGTCGGTGAAAACCTGCGCGACGTGCCCTGTCATCAGGACAAGATCGGCATCGATTGAACGCGCCGCCTGCGCGTCGCCCTCGATCCACCTGACGCGCTCGCCGCCCGCGCGGTTGCGCGCGACCGCCAGCATCGCCGCCGACGGGTCGACGCCGGTCACGTCATGCACAGTGTCCGCGAGCGCGCAGGTCAACAGGCCCGTTCCGCAGCCGATATCGAGTACCCGTGCGGCGTCGAGGGATTGCGCGAGGTCAAGGTAGAACGCCGTGTCGGCGGCGGCGGGATTGAGCACGTCGTACAGATCGACGAGGCGAGGGTCGCTATAGAGGTTCGGGGCGGTCATCGCTGGATGATAACGGCACGGCGCCATGCGGCGCACAGGACCATTCTCGTCGCGAGGCGCGTTTGCTATACTCTGGCCCCTGCGGCGCGATTCCTGCGCGCGTGACAGTGGGCCGTCCAGCGCGACGATTCTCCTTCACGCTGCACGAATCAACGCGGTTCCAGCTACGGTGGGTGACTTAGGAAACGTAGCGGTTGCGGAACACGCGGGTCTTTCGCCTCGTCGCGTAGGGTTCCGTCTCCCTGTAGTTCAATGGATAGAACAAGTGCCTCCTAAGCGCTAGATACAGGTTCGATTCCTGTCAGGGGGACCATTTGGCTTCCCGGCGTCTCCGAAGTTACCCCCTACCGCTCCCCGACCGTGCGAGGCATGCGGGACGTGTGCGCCGAGTACCCACTGCAGGCTGACACCAGTCCGCAAGACGTGCTTGGACGGCCGGACGTCAAGATGGCCTAAAGTCAGGCTTACCCGCATAAACGGGTTGCGACTACGCGGCCGGCGTCAGACTCCAGGGACTACCTTGGGGCCTTTCGCTTTTCTACGGGAACACTTTCAACCCATCCCCCGCCGTCCCGGTACCGGGGCTAAAAAATTTCCACGAGAGCACGTCGTACGCCCGATTTGGCTGGTCAGACGCAAAATGTGCAATCCGACAGCGCGCGCCATCAAGTCCGCGAGTTGCAGGCCTTCCGAATTCACCTTCTTGGCGCAAATTACAATGTCGATATTGTATTTCGCGTTCGTCCGATTACCTCCGTCACAAACCCGCCGGAACGCCAGTTCCAGATCAGCATCCTCTTTTGCTCCCCTTGCTTCGCGTACGACGTGCGTCAGCCGGTCATGGTGACCATGCACCCGCTGTGTAATCCATCATCCGCGACATCCATGACATCCGCGCGGAAGGCCCTTTTCGGCACCGGTGCAGGGCATCGCGCACACCCGTAACCTGCGGACACAATTCCTCCCGAACTTCGATCGCGCAGGTTCCTCTCTATATAAAGAGGAGGAGCACATCATGATCAAATTCACATTAATGATCGGACTATTCGCCGCGTTGTCGGGCTGCGTCGCATATCCTGCGGGCTACGGATACGCCCCCGGCTACGACGCTTATGGCCCCGACTACGTGCCTGCGTACGGCTATGGCAGCATCAACATCTGGGGCGGCGGCGGTGGGGGCTACTATCATGGCGACCACCACCACGGTGGCGACCACGGCTACGGGCACGGACACGGGCACTGGGAAGGCGGCCATGGCGGTGAACATGGTGGCGGCCACGGCGGTCATGGGCATTAAGCCGGGTCCGTGACGTGTCAGGGACACCACCACTCGCCATCGCCGCAGCGCGCACACCTCGTACTCGCCGAAGTGGCGAGCTAACCGCCCTCTGATCGCCCGATTGCGCGCGTTCACGGCCCGTTACGCTTCATCGATCGCTGCATCTGGGTGCCCCCGATCCTGGCAGACAGGGAGCGCCACGAATACGACGGAGCCCGCCAATGAACACGTTGATCGACCAGGACATTGCACATATCGCACGCATCATGCGGCCGTCGCTACATGGCGACGCCAGCGGGCCGGTCCTGCCGGCGTCGTACTGGCGTAACCGTCTGCACCATCTGCTTGACGCATGGCACGTGACTAAAGCGCAGTTATGCGTCATCGACCGCCTGCTGCTGGAACTGGATCACTACGATCGCGATCAGGCACGCACGGCCACGAACGACACGGCGCTGTGCCCGGCAGCAAGCGCGACGCCGGCTTCCCGCCCGAGCACACACAAGCGCCGCAACGCCTGCGCGGCATAACCCGCGAACGCGGGCTGCGACGCGCTCGTGCCTGAAACGCACACCGCTTCGGTGTCAAAATAGAGGGCTACCGGCCGGAGGGCCATCGATTTCCCCCATCAGCAAGGAGTCCCGTGGACACCAGCAAACAGATCGCCGCATTGACCGTTTCCGGCATGCAGACTGCCGGCGCGAGCCAGGCTACCGCCATCGCCCTTCATGTTCTGATCCGTCATCTGAAGTCGCCCGAACTGCTCGGCGAACTCACGACGGCGTTCGAACAACATCAGGCGTTGATGCTGCAAAAACCGTGGCCGGAGCAGATGCTGGCTTCGTTCGAAGCGACACGCCGTTTCCTCGAAAGCGCCGCGCGCAGCGACAGCGGGCCCGAAGCAACCGGCAACGCAGGCTAAATCCGGAGCGGCCGCGCCGCGTTCCCCGTTTAATCTCGTCGCCCACTCTTACAACATCGCAGTCGCCGCCCTCATAATCGTCGTGGTTCCCAGCATGACCACACCAGTGGCGAACCGGGTCGGCGAGCGGTTCAACAGCGGCACCGAAAAAAGGCGCCGGAGCGCCTTTTTTCCAGCCCGCTGCCGGGTCGAAGCAACCCGATCAACCGGCGTTATGGGACATTACGGAGCGTTGCGCTTTGCGTTGTCCTTCGCATTGTCCTTTGCGTTTTCCTTCGCGTCGCCATAGGTCTTGCGCACCTCGCCCGTGGCCTGCTGGACGTCGCCCTTCACTTCCTGGGCGGTATCGCCGGTTGCGCGACCGACAGTCTCGTTGACCTTGCCCTTCACCTTTTCCGTCACGCCCTTCACTTGATCCTTGTTCATACCGGCTCCCGTCGTGCATAGCGCCGGCGCGAAATTGCGCCAGCACCCGGAATGCAGCAACCGCTGTGCCCGGCCTCCCCGCTTTGCCTCTCAGCAGCCGCCATGCCTTGACAGACAAGGCTTCCGGCGAACCGGGCATAGCGGCAAGCCGGCACGAAAAAGTCCCAGGTATCGCCCTCTGCCGCACGAAATGGTGTGCTCCCGCCGGGTCGCCGATGAAAAAACCATGCCGCCGCCCAGGAGCCCCTAAAGCATCGACTGCCGGTGCCGTAAACCGGTTATGGACTGCACATCCTTCGCCCGCACTGGCTCTTTCCAGGCCACGCTGATCGATCAGGACATCGCGCATATCGCGCGTGTCATGCGGCCGGCGCTCGAGGGCGATCTCGGCGGTCCGATCCTGCCCGCGTCGTACTGGCGGCAGCGTCTTCATACGCTGCTCGACGCCGATTTCCTGACCGGGGGCCAGCTTCGCGCCATCGACAGCCTGCTGCTTCAGCTCGAACATTTCCCGCTTCGCGACCGCCCGCCTGTCATGCATACCGTCGACGCCGCCAACGCGAACATCGCGACGTCTGGCGCTCCCTGCTTCGTTCAGGGATAAATCGCAGGCATCGCGCCTCAACCGCTTCAACCACACGATGGCGCGGCACGGCGCGCCCCACGGCCTGAAACCCGCCGCAACCGCATCCATCGGCGACCCGCTCACGTCAAACCGAGTCACTACAATCACCGGTTTTTTCGGCGTCGCGGACCCGATATATCAAAAAAGGGACGCGTCCAGGTCATAATGTCCGCAAAAATCCCCAGCAAGGACCGATAGTGACTCAGGCCACGCTGCTAGCCCTGCTCACGCAGGCTCGCGCCCGCTACACGCAACGAGAGATCGCCGATCACGTCGGCAAGGACATCAAGACCGTCCGACGCTGGGAAAAGGGCGAAACGCGCTGTCCGGCCATGCTCGGCCCGGCGCTGCGCCTGATGCTCGCCACCGGCAACGCCAGTAGCGCCCGACGCACCGGCCCGCCGGCACGCTTCTCCTTCATCGACCTGTTCGCCGGCATCGGCGGCATCCGCATGGGCTTCGAGGCACAAGGCGGCGAATGCGTCTTCACGAGCGAGTGGAACGATTTTTCGAAGAAGACGTACCTCGAAAACCATGGCGCGGATCACACGTTCGTCGGCGACATCGTGTCGTTTCCCGCCGAAGACGTGCCCGCCCACGACATCCTGCTCGGCGGCTTTCCCTGCCAGCCGTTTTCGATCGCGGGCGTGAGCAAGAAAAACGCGCTCGGCCGGCCGCATGGTTTCGAATGCACGACCCAGGGCACGCTTTTTTTCGACGTCGCGCGGATCATCGCGGCGAAGCGTCCCGCTGCATTCCTGCTCGAAAACGTGAAGAACCTGCTGTCGCACGACAAGGGACGCACGTTCGACGTGATCCTGCAGACGCTGCGCGACGAACTCGGCTACGAAGTCCATTACCGTGTGATCGACGGCCAGCATTTCACGCCGCAACATCGTGAGCGGATCATCATCGTGGGCTTTCGCGGCAAGACGTCGTTTTCGTGGGACGACCTGCGGCTGCCGGAACACGGACCGCGGCTCGCGTCGATCCTGCATCGCACGGACGGGGGCGAGCCGCACCTGCCGTGGGACGACGGACGCTTCTTCGATCACGCGGCGCGATGCGTGCAACCGAAATACACGCTCACGCCGAAGCTGTGGGCCTATCTGCAGCAATACGCCGACAAACATCGGGCGGCCGGCAACGGTTTCGGTTTCGGCATCGCGTATCCAGACAGCGTCACGCGCACGCTGTCGGCGCGTTATCACAAGGACGGCTCCGAAATTCTCGTCCATCAGGGCGAAGGCCAGCGGCCGCGGCGCCTCACGCCGCGCGAATGCGCGCGCCTGATGGGCTTTCCCGACACGTTTCGCATTCCCGTCAGCGATACGCAGGCTTACCGGCAGTTCGGCAACAGTGTCGTGATGCCGGTCATGCGGGAAGCGGCACGCATCATGACGCCGCATCTGGAAGCGCTACTGTCCGGCAACGGCGAGCCCGACGCCACGCCGCCGCGGGACATCGCGCTCGTCGCCTGATGGTCGACGTCGTCGACGCCGCGACGCGAAGCCGGATGATGTCCGGCATTCGCGGACGCAACACGAAACCCGAGCGCCTGATCCGCAGCCTGCTGCATCGACGCGGTTTTCGCTTCCGGATCGACGTGCGCGATCTGCCGGGCCGTCCCGACATCGTCCTGCCGCGTTATCACGCGGTGGTGTTCGTGCATGGCTGCTTCTGGCACGGGCACGGCTGTCATCTCTTCAAATGGCCACAGACGCGCCCCGAGTTCTGGCGCGAGAAGATCGGCCGCAACCGCGGCAACGACGAGCGCGCCGTGGAGGCGCTGCGCGCGGCCGGCTGGCGCGTGGCGATCGTGTGGGAATGCGCGTTGCGTGGAGCGAACCGGGACGTCGAAGGCGTGATCCAGCAACTCGCCGACTGGCTGACGGAAGCGCGTAGCCCGGGTAAAACCACCGCGCGCCCAGCAGGCAGCGGCGATCACGACACGCTCGAAGTGAGCCTCTGAACCGGCGTCGCGCGACGTGTTGCGGCACAGCCGCAACGACCCGCGGTGCTACACTCGTTCAGTGCATCGCAAGTACCCACGCGCCGCGAATGCGAGCGCGAGAGCGCGTCCGTTCCATCTCAAGAACTTTCCTTGAAGGAGGCATCCGATGGCTGATTTCCGACTCTGGTCCGATGAGTTTCCGGCTAGCGGCTTCATGCACGAGGCACAGGAATTCAGCGACAAATCGTTCGGCGTCGATGGCGAG
>CALFSF010000410.1 GCA_937917025.1 uncultured Paraburkholderia sp. | reverse complement strand
GCCCCGCACAGGGGCAACACTAATAGACCGACATGAATGCAAGGAAAGGCCAAAACCCCAGAACAACAAAAACCCCAGAACAACAAAAACCCCAGAACAACAAAAACCCGGCCGCCCCGCCAAAGGGGCCAAAAACCACTGTCAACGAGGCGTAACAACAACCGTACAAGTCGTCCCGGCAGAAAGAACAACCCCATCCGGCACGTGATCGATCCTGATCCTCACCGGCACCCGCTGCGCCAACCTCACCCAGTTAAACGTCGGATTCACGTCAGCAAGCAACTCCCGGCTCTGCGGATTATCGCGATCATAAATCCCGCGAGAAATGCTTTCGACATGCCCCTGCAACACCCCGCCGCTCATCAGCCGGATTTCGGCCTTGTCGCCGATCCTCACCCGCGGCAACTTCGTCTCTTCAAAATAGCCATAAACCCAGAACGAATGACTATCGACGATCGCAAACTTCGCGGCACCCGCCGTCGCATAATCGCCGCGATACACCGACAGATTCGTGACGTACCCATCCACCGGCGCCACCACCCGCGTGCGCGCCAGATTCAGCTTCGCCGCATCCAGCGCGGCAAGCGCCTGCTGATACTGCGCCTCGGCCGCAGTCGCCGAATGCGACGCGTTTTCGCGGCTTTCCTTCGATACGACGAGGCTATCCATATCCGCGCGCCGCTGCGCATCGTCGCGACGTGCCTGCAGTTCAGCCTTGCGCGCCGCCACCGCCGCCTGCGCCTGTTCCACCGCGATCTGGTAATGCGATGGATCGATCTGCATCAGCAGGTCGCCTTTCTTGACGAGCTGGTTGTCGTGCACCGGCAGTTCCACCACCGCGCCCGACACGTCCGGCGCAATGTTGATCACCTCGGCGCGCACGCGGCCGTCGCGCGTCCACGGTTCGTCCATGTAGTGAACCCACAGCGCGCGGCCAATAACGATCGCAACTGCAAAGATCGCAAGCGTCGCGATAAAGCCAATGATTTTCCGGATGGTCATGTTTCGACTCTGATCAACGATAAACGGCGAGGCCAAGCACCCCGCACACACAGACGAGCAGGCTCGCCCTGAATAAGGATGGATGCCAGACGATGCTGTACAAACCCGTCCACGCAATCACGCGGTCCAGTACCCACGTGAGCGCGGCACCCGCAATGAACAGCAGCACGATGGCCGGCATATAGGCGTCAAGGACGGAAATTTCACGTGGCATGGTGTGCTCCCCCGGGGGTCCCGTCGCGCTCGCCCACCAGCGCCTCAAGCGGCGACTGCGGATCGAGCAGTGCGGTACGGATGAAATGCAGATGACTCAGAATGCGTTGCAATTGATGCCGCTCGTCGCGCGAAGGCGTAAAGGTCGCGAGCAGCAGCTGCGTCGACGCGATGGCGTCGGCGGTGGCGAGCAGCGCTTCGCTCATGCGCCCGGCGCGCGGATGGTCGAAGAGCGCCGCGAGCGTATCGCGCATCGTGCGGATCGCCACCCGCCACGGCGTCGATTCGGCGTAGCGCGGATCGGCGGGCAGCGTCGCGAGCTCGCGGCGCAGGTCGATGACCGCGTTGCCCACTTCCAGCACCGCGAAGAGCCAGCGCAACGTTTTCAGCTTCAGTTCGGGCTCGCCCTCGGCGAGCGCGTTGATCTGGAACATCAGGTCGCGCGCGCCGCTCTCGAAGCGAGAGCGCAGACGCGCGAACCGCCCGTGGCAACTCAGCACGACCTGGCGGCGCAGATCGTGAAAGAGCCGGTTGCGCAGCCACGGCGTCGACGGCGGCAGCAGCACCGCGAACGCAATCGACGACACCAGCATCGACAGCACGAGCGCGAGTGCGTCGTTCATGAAGCTCGTCGGGTCGTAGCGGGTGATGTTGTCCGGCCCCGCGAGGAAACAGAAGAAAATGCAATAGCCGATGCCGTAGCCCGCCAGCTTCGGCCGGGTCGTCATGAAGACGCCCAGCAGCAGGCACGGCGTGAGCGTGAGGGCGAGCAGCGGAAAGCCGTCGATGTGCGGATAGATGCCGAACGTGACGATCATCCCGACGATCGTCGAAAGCACGGTGCCCGCCGCCATCTGGAACGCGGTGCGCGTCGGATACGGCGACGACGACGCCAGCGCGCAGATCGCCGATGCGTTCAGCACGAGCGTCGTGCCGCTCGGCCACGCGGTCGCGATCCAGAACGCGCCGAGCACCAGCATCACGACGACCGCGCGCAGGCCCGCGACGCCCGCCGCGATCGCATTGGTCTTCGGCTCGTAGCGCTCGATCCAGCGTTCGCGCTCATGCGTATCGACCGCAAGCGACGCATACGTGGCCGCGTAGGCATGCAGATCGTCGACGAAGCGATACAGCAGCTCGCTCGCCGTGTCGAAGTCGAGCAGCGGACATTCGGGTTTCGTTTCGAGCTCCGCGCGCGTCGCACGGATGCGCTTTGGCAACGCGGTCTTGTACGCCTCGAGTTGCGCGGCGGCGGAAGCGGCGTCGGCTGCGCTCAGCACCGGCTCGCCCGCGCTCGATTTCGCGAGCAGCGGCGCGATTTCCTTGAAGTACGGTTCGAGCGCGGCGATGGTTTCGGCGGCGGCCGTCTTGTGCAGACGGTTCATCAACTGATGCAGCGCATGAAAACGTGTCGACGCGGTCATGAACTCGCTGTTCAGCCGCGACAGACGCCCGCTTTTCATCCGCGATTCCGGGCTCTCGAACACAGCCACGCTGCGGGTCGCCTCGAAACCGACGATATCGGCGACGAAGCGCGCGTTCGTTGTTTCGATCTGCTCGCGCGGCACGCGGCCGGACAGCGAGCCGGACACGTATTCGACAAATGCGCTGAAGCGTGCGCGCACGGTGGAGCGCATCTGTTCGCCCGCGTGCTGCGGAAACACGAGCGCGCTGACGGCGCCCGAACACAGGATGCCAAGCGTGACCTCGGCCACCCGCGTGAGCGCCGACAGGAACGCGCCGTCCGGATGCTGCGAGGCCGGAATGCCGATCAGCGCGGCCGTGTAGCCCGCGAGCACGAAGCCATACGAGCGGAAATTGCGGTTACGCGCCGCGCCGGCCGTGCAGATGCCGACCCAGAGCGCGGTCGAGAGCAGGAAAAGCTCCGGCTGCTGCGAAAAAAGTCCGAGCAGCGCGATCATCACGACAAGCCCGACGAGCGTGCCGCAGATCCGGTAGAAGCTTTTCGCGAGCACCATCCCGCTTTGCGGCTGCATCACGACGAACACGGTCGTCATCGCGGTGCGCGGCTGGGGCAAGTCGAGCTTCATCGCAATGCCGAGCGCGAGCAGCGCCGCGGCGATCGCCTTGAACATATAGATCCAGGCGCGGCCGTCGGTGCGGGCCCAGTCGATAGCGGCGATGTAGAACGCAGCGAGCGGCGACGGCGGAGGGGCGGAGGAAAGAGGGGTGGACATGGAAGCGCCGCGCTTACTTCGAGGATGCCGTGCCGGCCGGCCGCATGGCGGCGGGCGCAGTCGATGCAACCGGTGTGGCCGGCGCGGCGGCCGTCTTCTTGCCGCGTCCGTGCGCGGGCAGCGTATCGGCGGTATCGGGGCCGTCTTCCGGTTCGATGACGCCGCCGCCAAGCGCCGTCACGAGCGAAGCCTGCACGCCGATCCGTTCGGCCTGCACGCGGGCGACGCCTTCCTGCGCGCGCAGCAGTTGCGTCTGCGCGATCAGTACGTTCAGGTAGTCGGTCAGGCCGCGCCGGTAACCCTCCGCCGACAGCTGGTAGTTCCGGCGCGCCGCATCGACGGAGCGCTGTTCGTCCTTCGCCTGCGTTTCGAGCGATTTCATCCGCACGATCTGGTCGGCGATATCCTTGAGCGCGCTCACGATCGTCTGGTTGTACTGGTCGACGGCGACGTCGTAGCCGGCGGACGCCGCACCGAGTTGCGCGCGCAGCCGGCCGCCCTCGAAGATCGGCAGCGACAGCGCGGGGCCAGCCGTCCATCCGCCGTTCGCCGCATGCAGGAACTGGAACATCGGGCCGGCCGCCGCAAAGCCGCCAACTGAGGCGAGCAGGTTGATGTCCGGATAGAAGCCGGCCTTCGCGACGTCGATGCCGCGCGCCTGCGCCGCGACCGTCCAGCGGGCGGCGACGACGTCCGGCCGGTGCCCGATGAGCTCGGCCGGCAACGTCGAAGGCAGGCCGACCGGCGCCGCGAGCCCGATGGTCGGGCGCGCGATCGATTCCCCGGCGCCCGGGCCCTTGCCCGCGAGCGCGGCGAGCTGGTTGCGCCCAAGGGCGATCGCTTCTTCGTAGACGTCGATCTGACGTTCGTATTCAGGCAGCGGCGTCTCGGCCTGGCTCACTTCGAGTTGCGTGCCGAGCCCGCCTTTCAGGCGCTTCGTCGCGAGATCCAGAATGCGGTGCTGCTGCTCGACCGTCGATTTCGCGATGTCGAGCAGCGCGTAATTCATCGACATCTGAACGTACGCGCGCACGATGTTCGCTTCGAGTTCGAGCTGGGCGGCGCGGGCGTCGGCGGCCGACGCGTGCGCGACGTCCAGCGCGCGCTCGGCGTTATTGCGGTCGCGGCCCCACAGGTCGAGGTGGTACGAGAGGCTGATCGTGCCGGTGTTGTTCCAGGTGTTCGCGTCGGCGAGCGGGCCCGGACCGTAATAGACGTTGTCCGGCCAGTGCTGGCGCTGGATCGACAGATCGCCCTTCACCTGCGGCGAGAGCGCCGCGGCGGCCACGCCCGCGAGCGAGCGCGCCTCGCGCACGCGTGCCTGTGCGACCGCGAGCGTCGGATTGCCTTCCTGCGCGGCGGCAATCCATGCGTTCAGTTGCGGGTCGTTATAGGTGCGCCACCACTCGGCGTCAGGCCATTTCGCGTCCGCGTTGGCCGCGCGGATCGCCGCGCCGGCGTCGAGCGTGGAGGAGTCGAGCCCGTGCGCCTGCGGCGCGATGCCTCCGGTACTGGCACAGCCAGTGATTGTTAATGAGATCGTAAGAACGCTAAGCGCGACGATCCATTTCGAGACCGGAGACTGCACGATTTGCTCCTCAAATGACTATAGAACAGTGTGCGTCATTATATTTTTTCAGCGATTGCTGAATAACCCGTAAAAATGAAAGGCATTTTTACGGGAATTGAGATAATCGCTCTTGCGATTCATGTAACAATCGACCGGGTCAAAGGAAGGATATATGGATACGCTCCAAAACATGCGCGTCTTTGTCCGGGTCGTGGAGGCAGGCAGCTTCACGGGCGCCGCGCAGCATCTCAATACCACGACCGCCTATTGTTCCCGCGCGGTGTCCGATCTGGAAGCGCATCTGCGTACGCGGTTGCTCAACCGCACGACGCGGCGCATCGCGCTGACCGAAGCCGGCGAGCGTTATCTGCAGCGCTGCGAGGAGATTCTCGCGTACGTCGACCAGGCGGAGGCGGAGGCGAGCGACGCTCACGCCCGTCCGTCCGGCAAGCTGAAAATACACGGGATGACGAGCTTCGGCCAGCACTACGTCGTGCCCGCCGTCGGCCGTTATCAGAAGCGCTATCCGGATGTGCATGTCGAGCTGACGCTCGCGCAGCGCATGCCTGATCTGCTCGACGAAGGCTACGACGTGTCGCTCACGCTCGCGACTGGTCTGCCGGATTCCGGTCTCGTTTCGCAGCGACTCGGCAGCGCGTTCAGCATCGCCTGCGCGTCGCCGGCTTATCTGGAGCGCAACGGTATTCCGCAAACGCCGGCCGATCTCGCGAAACACACCTGCCTGCAAATGGTGACGCCGGTTTTTCCGTCCGATGAATGGATTTTCGATGGCCCGAACGGTCAGGAATCCGTGTTCCTCGGTCCAGCGACGTTTCAGGTGAACGTCGCCGAAGCGATGGCGGTGGCGGTGCGCGAAGGCATGGGCGTCGGCCTGATTCCGATCTACTCGGCGATCAGCGGCCTGCGTAGCGGCGGTCTCGTCTGGATCCTGCCGGAATACACGTCGCAGGAAATGAACGTGTACGCGCTCTACGCGTCGCGCCAGTATCTCGACGCGAAAATCCGCACGTGGGTCGAGTTCATGCGCGATGAACTGCCGGCGACGCTTGCCACCGATCAGGCCGAGTTGCGCCGCTTCGCGCGGACGTGATCGCCCATGTGAGCGCGCATGACTGTCTGGCGGGGCGCGTGCGGTTGCGTGCTGTTACACCGGTGGCGCATCGCAACATTTCCTTACTTCTTCCCGCGAATCGATTTGCTAACGTGTGACGGGTGCACTGATCGATCTGATGTGCACGCGCGGCACCCGAATCAATCGCATCACCTGAACCGGACGAAGAGGAATTCCATGGATACGCATCTGCTCGTCGGCATTGCCGTCATGCTCGGACTGATCGGAATCGCCGCCTGGCGCGATCTGCAACGCACCCTGCGCCCGCAACCCCAGCTCGTGCCGGTCAAGGTGTCCCGTCCCGTTCGCCCGGACCGTTCCGACATTCGCTGACCGGACCGCCTGCGCTCGTGACGCCTCGTCACGATAGTGCTCCGATCAGGCCGGGTTCGTCGCGAGGCAGGCGGGTGACGTCTGGTGCCCACGCGACACGCCATCAATCCGCTTGCTGGCGCGCAGCCTTGCGGGTGGCATTTCAGGTTCCTGCGACGCTCGCGTCGGATCGAACCTGCCCCTGAGACCGCCGAAGAAATTGCGGTGCTAGATTTCCACCACCTTGTCCCACGCGAAATCAGGGTTTTCGGGCTGGCGGCTCCGCCGGTCGATATAGCCGCGCGGGTTGCACACCACGCGTGTGCCGTTCACCGTGTAGTCGAACGCGGTATGCGTGTGGCCGTGAATCCACAGGTCGGCGGGCGCCCGGACGAGTTCCGGCAGGTCGTTGACGAAGCCGGCGGACACACGGTCATCCGCGTAACGGGCGGCGAGACTCTGCCGGTGCGGCGCATGGTGGGTCACGACGATCGTCTTGCCGGCAAACGGCTTCGCCAGTTCCGCTTCGAGCCAGGCGCGCGCGTGTCTGTGTAACGCGAGCGAATCGGCGGGCGTGAAGTCGCGTGGGCCGGCGGCGCTGTCCTCGTTACCGGCATCCGGCGCGTGCGGCCACGTGAGCTGGATGAGTCCGCGAAAGTCGAGCATTGCGCGCCCAGCAGCGGCAATCGACTCCGCGCGCGCTTCGTCGCTCTCGCCGTAGAGCGTGAAGTCGGTCCACAACGTGGTGCCAAGCACGCGCCAGCGGCCATCGGGGTCGACCAGCGACGCATTGTTCAGGAAGTGGACGTTATCGACTGCGTGCGCCGCGTCGTGCATGGCCGACTCCAGCGCACCGAATTCCCCGTCGTAGTACTCGTGGTTGCCCGGCACGTAGACGACGGGCGCGGCGCCATCGAACGTTTCCGCTGCCCAGCGCAGGCCAAGCGCGTGGTTGTGGATGTCGCCCGCGAGAACCACCAGATCCGCGTTCGCGTGCGGGATCACTTCGGGCTCGTCGCTTTCGAGATGCAGGTCGGACAGAACGCGAATTTTCACGGACACGGCTCCTTCTTCGAGATCGATGCGCCGGATCTCAGCGTATCACCTTGCCGGCGTTCATCAGATTGAGCGGATCGAGCGCGGCCTTGAGCGTGCGCATCAGTTGTACCTCGACGGGTTGCTTGTAGTGCATCGCCTCGTCGATTTTCAGCTGCCCGAGGCCGTGTTCCGCGCTGATGCTGCCGCGATGCCGATGCACGCTGTCGTACACGATCTGGTTGATCGACGTCTGATACTGCGTCAGAAACGCCTTTGCATCGACACCTGCGGGCGCCTGCACGTTGTAGTGCAGATTGCCGTCGCCGAGGTGGCCGAACGTCACCATGCGCGCGCCTGGCACCTGCTGCGCGATCGCCGCGTCGGTTTCGTCGATGAAGTGGCCGATGCGCGAGATCGGCACGGCGATATCGTGCTTGATGTTCAGCCCTTCCTCGGCCTGGGCGAGGGGAATATGTTCGCGCAGGTTCCAGAACGCCCGCGACTGGGCGATGTTTTCCGCGACGACCGCATCCTCGACGAGGCCTTCTTCGAGCGCATGTTCCATCAGCCGTTCGAAGAGGGCGCGCGCGTGTTCCTCGCTCTCGCTATCGGACAGTTCGAGGAGCACGGCCTGCGCGTGCGCTTCGGCGAACGGATAGCGCATCTGCGGGAAATGCGTGCCGACGAGCCTCAGACAGAAATCCGACATCAGTTCGAAACCGGTCAGTAGCGGCCCCGCAAAGCGCTGCGCGAGCGCGAGAAAATCGAGCGCCGCATGCGGCGACGCAAGCGCCGCGAGCGCCGTGACGCGCGCGGCCGGTTGCGGATGCAGCTTCATGACGGCAGCGGTGATGATGCCGAGCGTGCCTTCGGCGCCGATGAAGAGGTCGCGCAGGTCGTAACCGGTGTTGTCCTTGCGCAGGCCGCGCAGGCCGTCCCAGAGTTCGCCCTGCGCGGTGACGACTTCGAGGCCGAGACACAGTTCGCGCGTGTTGCCGTAACGCAGCACGCCGGTGCCGCCAGCGTTCGTCGCGAGATTGCCGCCAATCGTGCAGCTGCCCTCGGCCGCGAGGCTGAGCGGAAACAGACGGCCGGCTTCCTGCGCGCGCGCCTGGACGTCGGCGAGCACGACGCCTGCTTCGACAGTGATCGTATTGTTGTGCGGATCGATATCGCGAATGCGGTTCAGGCGCTTCAGGCTCAGCACGGCCTGCTTGCCGCTGCTGTCGGGTGTCGCGCCGCCCGCGAGTCCGGTGTTGCCGCCTTGCGGGACGATCACGATGCGGTGTTCGACGGCAAGCCTGACGAGCGCCGCCACTTCTTCAGCCGACGACGGGCAGAGCACCGCGAGCGTCGCGCCGGTGTAGCGGCGGCGCCAGTCGGTGACGTAGGGCGCGGTGTCGTGCGGGTCCGTCAGGACGTGCGCGGCGCCAATGGCCGTGCGGCATGCGTCGACGAACGGGTGATGGCGGGAGGTTTCGGCAGGTTGGCTCATGATGGTCGGTCAGCGTAGGTTGCGGGCTTCGGCGCGTGGGGTTCCTGTCTTGCGTGCGCGGGTGCATGCGATTGGCATGCGTATCTGTTTCAGCCGATGTTCCGCGTCTGTGTTGTTACAGTTCACACCGCCGCTTTCTTCGCGCGCTTCGCCGCGCGTTTGTAGGGCGCGACATAGCCGAGCGCGCAGACAAAGAAAACGCCCGCGAGCGCTGTTTCGAGCCAGCCGAGCCGCGCGCTCAGGCCGGCATCGGTCATGCCGCGCACGATGCCTTCCGCGAGATAGAGCAGCACCAGCATCGACGCCCATTGCAATGTGTACACGCGATGACGCAGCACGCCGGCGAGTGCGAAACACAGCGGCACGGCCTTCAGCACGAGCGCCGAGCCGCCGGGACGCAGCGGCGCAAGCCACCATTCCCACGCGATCGACAACACGATCAGCGCGATCAGCGTCGCCGACGCGCCATGTGCGAAGCCGCGCGGCGCTTTAACGGGCGCCGTTAATGGCGCGGCCGGCGCAGGTGCCGGCGCAGGGCCAGCGGGGGGCATATGCGGCGTGTTCATGGCCGGCCGCTCATCATCGAAGCCGCCCGGGCAACGCGTGCGCCGAGCGCGATCGCGAGCGTCTTTTCATCGGCGGAGATGCCCTGTTCAGCCGAGCCCGCACGCGCGAAATGCGACGCGCCATAAGGCGTGCCGCCGGTTTGCGTGGTGGTGAGCGTGCTCTCGGTGTACGGAATGCCGAGGATCATCATGCCGTGGTGAAGAAGCGGCAGCATCATGGAAAGCAGCGTGGTTTCCTGGCCGCCGTGCAGGCTGCCCGTCGACGTGAACACGCAGGCTGGCTTGCCCGCGAGCGCGCCGGAAAGCCACTGCGGCGTCGTGCCGTCGAGGAAATATTTGAGCGAAGCGGCCATGTTGCCGAAGCGGGTGGGCGAACCGAGCGCGAGCCCGGCGCATTCCTCGAGATCGCGCAGTTCGGCATACGGCGGCCCCTCGGCGGGAATGTCCGGCTGTGTCGCCTCGCAGACGGTCGAAACCGGCGGCACGGTACGCACGCGCGCCTGCATGCCCGGCACGCTGTCGATGCCGTGCGCGATCGCGAGCGCAAGCTCGCGGGTCGCGCCATGACGGCTGTAATAGAGCACAAGAATGTCTTTCATCGGCCTCGGCGGGGAACGGGTATTATAGGGGGTGGGTCCGCGCGCACGTT
>CALFSF010000409.1 GCA_937917025.1 uncultured Paraburkholderia sp. | reverse complement strand
TCTGCTCCTGACGCGGCGACAGTCCGTTCGACAGACGCATTCGCCGGGGCCGCGGAAGCGACACTTCCCGGCGGCGAACCGGCACTTCGGACACGACTCGCGGCGACTCGAGCGCGAGTGCGCCGGCCGGCACGTAGTGACCACCCAGCAACACGATTTCAAACGCCCGGACAATCAGGCGATGGTCCATCCGGCGCGGAATCACGCCGAGCGCACCTTCGTCGATCAGCGCGCGGACGATGGACGGAGACGCGTCGTCGGTCAATACGGCGACCGGCACCGTGGGGTGCGCCGCGAAGAGCGCACGGGCGTCCGCAATGCGCATCCCGTTTTCCCAGTCGATGACGAGCAGATCCGGATTCAGCCGACGCAACGTCCGGTCTGCGTGACGCCAGTCATGCGCCTCACTGAAACGTGCCTGCCGGTCAATCTGCCTTAGCAGGGCCTTGAGCCCCTCGCGCCGCTCGGCTTCCGGGTTGAATACGGTAAAACGCATGCGTTGCCTCCTCCAGATGACGGTCGAGGTGGCGCGATGCGTACGGGTCGGCAGGTGCCGGCGCGCTGTGATGCGCCACCGGTCCCATGATGACAAATTCCACCCCGCCGGACTGCCTGTCCGAAAGGCATAGGAAGCGTGCTAAGAAAAAGCCCCGCGCGCGGCGGGGCTGTCAGAATCCGACGATGCTGTCAGTGAAAATGAGGTTGCGCGGGCTCGGCGTCTTCAGGCATTTCCGCATGCACGATCTCGCCGAGCGGATCCGCGTAGAGCGGGACGCCACAGTCGTCGCAGTATTCCGGCTCGAAACGTCCGGCATGACGTCGGACTTCCGTAATACCGGTTTCTTTCAGGAGGGCGACGATTTCTTCTAGCGGACCGTCGCTCGGGGCGGCTTCCTGCGGTTCCTCGTCGATGCCCGGCTCGCCGTTCTCGCGGCCATAGAGCGGCCACACGACGCCATAGATCACGTCGTTGCTGCCGCGCCGGGTAAAGCCGACGCGATATTCGTCGATGTGCCGCTCACCGAATCCTGCGACGACCGCCCGCAATTCCTGGGGCGCAGCGCCAATTGTGTCGAAGAGATAGCGGACGGCCGTACGGACGGTGTGCGGACGCACGCGTTCATCCGCGTCGCGGCACGCCGAGTAGTAAGCGTCTGGCAGCAGGCATTCGAATTCACAACCAGGCAGGATGACCGACAGGTTGGCGCCGCCTTGCGTCGCCCATTGTTCGAGACACTGGCCGCGCTCGATGCGATTGCCGTGTTCTTCTTCCTGCCAGCGAAACACCGGCGCACCCACGGGCGCAATGACGACGGCGAGCAGGAATCTCGGATCGGCGAGGATCGGCGATGTTTCGGGCAGTTCCCCAAGATTGAGTTTCGCGCTGTGACCGCTGGCTGCCGTCTGCGCGAGCTGTTGCGCCACCCTCCAGGTTTCCACGTGGTGACGCGGCAACTGATCGATGCTGTACAGGAACGGCGCCATCGCGACGCGCGTGTCAGCGGCCAGCACATGCGCCTGCAGATGCGCGCGCAGGGCGTCGGCCGCATCGCCTTTGAGCGGACCCGACGGAATCGCGTACCGCGTCCAGGCGAGAACCGGCGCGGCGATCAGCAGCGCTTCGTGTGGGGTGCCGCCGAAATCGATCTGGAATGACTCGCTATGCGTTTCCGCCATGTCGGCGAGCGCACCATACGCATCCGGGTGATTTTGCTGCAGGTGATCGAGGGCGGCGTCGAGCGTCGTCTGGTTGCCATTGCGGACGATTCTGGCCAGCAGCGCGTCGAGCTTCGCTTCCCAGAAGCGGTCTTCGGTGCGACTGCCCGACGCGAACAGCGCGAGCGAGAGGCCGACGAGCTTGTCGGCATCAGGAGGGAGACGTTTGGCGATTCGCGAGCGCATAAATCCGGATGGTTTGGGGTGCACAGAGCCCTACATTCTATTCTTTTCTGTGCACAGACATCATTTGCGTGAGGGTGACCGGAAGATATAGACCGGGGCACTGTATTAGAGGATGGGCAGATGGCGTCCCTGCCTGTGTAGTGACGAGACGGTGTGAGTAGAAACCAGGGTCGACAGGGGAGACAGGCTCGTGGCCCTGTGCCTGCCGGACTACCTCCCAGATGACTTCAATCGCCGTATTCAGGCGGCGCATTTCTGTTGGTCAAAATAACGCTTGCCAGGGCATGAGGAGGTGGCTAGAATCTCGATCTTTCGCGCTTTCGTAAAGGGAGCGCGGGGAAGCGGGAAGCCAGTATGGGCAAGGCTTTGCGGGCGGTTCGGCGGGTCGGGAAGTTAAAAAAACCTGTTGACGGCGAAGCAAACGTTCTTCATAATCTCGTTTCTCTGCTGCGGATGCAGCGACGCGCAACGAAGCGGTGC
>CALFSF010000408.1 GCA_937917025.1 uncultured Paraburkholderia sp. | reverse complement strand
CGTTATCGCGGTGTCCTGCTCAAGGAACTCATCGATCTTGCCGGCCTGCGCTGCGATTCGCCGGGCGATTTCAAGCGGATGGTGATGATCGCGAGCGCTCACGACGGATACGCGGTCACGTTTTCGTGGCACGAACTGTTCAATACGCCCGTGGGCGAACAGGTTCTGGTTGCCTGTGAATGCGGCGGCCAGCCACTCGACGCGGAGCATGGCGCGCCAGTGCTCTTCTGCGGCGCGGACATTCATTCCGCGCCGCGCCATGTGAAGCGGCTCGCGCGAATTGAAACGCGGGTGCTCAGGCCTTAGGCCTGCCAACAGGCTTTTATGAGCGAGCACTCGCCCCGTGCAGGTCCACCGATGCCATCCACGGCGAGCCTGGACGAAGCATGCGCTGCGCGCGTGAGCGAACTGCTTGCGGCGGCGGATGAATCACCCACGCCAGACGCACGATTGTTTGCGCGCCTCGTCGCGGCGCGCGAAGTGCGCGGAGAAATCGGGCTGCTCGGCGTTACACAAGATGCGCTGGACGCGCTCGTTCAACGACATTTCCGGAACATAGCCAGATCGCCACGCATTCTGGCGTTGCCGGCGACGCTTCCCTCGTCGGCACACGCGGATTTTTTGAGCGCGCTTGCCGCATTGCTTCAAACGCATGCAAACCCGTCAGTCAACGAAGACGACACACGCTGCATCGCGGCGATCATCGCGCATGCGTGCCTTAGGCCGGACCATCTGTGGCGCGATCTCGGCTTGAGTGGCCGCGACGACGTGACCTCGATGCTCGAGCGTTATTTCCCGACGCTGGTCATCCGCAATACCGCCAACCTGCGATGGAAGAAATTTCTCGCGCGTGAACTCGCGCTTGCCCGCGGAATGGAACCTGGCCCGGCGCCGGGTTGCCCGGGATGCGAAGACTTCGGTTACTGCTTTCCGCACGGACGTTGACGCCGCTGCGCGCGTGAACGCGCGTCGCCATCGTGTATGCTTTCGCGCATGGCTAAACCCGCAAACAACATGAAGACTCTGGCAAAGGCCCAGCCCGAGGTGCGCTTTCGCATGCGCATCCAGCAGGCGGGCACGATCGCGCTCGGGCCTGGCAAGGTCTCGCTGCTCGAAGCCGTGCGGGAGCACGGTTCGATTTCAGCAGCCGCACGCAGCCTCAACATGTCGTACCGGCGCGCGTGGCTGCTGATGGACGAACTGAACCGCTCGCTCAAGTCGCCCGCCACCGTCTCGGAGCACGGCGGCCAGAGCGGCGGCGGCAGCGTCCTCACGCCTGTCGGCGAGGAAATCGTCCGCCTCTATCGCGACATCGAAAAAGAGGCCGCCGCGGCATGTGCGGCCCAGATCACCGCGCTTACCCGACTCGTCAAACGCTGAGCGGATCGCTCACGCGCCGCGGCGCTCGCTTGTGGTCAACCGTGGCGCAGGCAAAACCGCGAGGCGCGCGGTGCGCCCGCCGCGAGAGATGCCACATGGGCACGCGTCACCAGTTCGACGAAGCTCGCGATACTGGCGGTACGCAACGGGTAATACGTGACCTGATGGCGCTCGCACACGCGTTTGAGCATGTTCATCGAATCGTGGTCCACGCAGTCTACCGGGAAAACCACCATGTCCGCACGCGGCAACGCTGCCGCCAGCAGACCTTTTCTGTCTTCAACGCCGCCGTCGTGCAGCGTCAACTCTCCGCCCGCCGATTCGACGATCCGCCTGAGCGCCGCATTCGAGCCCGGCCGGCCGCCCACGTAGACGATCCGCTTGCCGCCTAGCGCATCGAGCAGCGCCTGATGCGCGTCGGGCGCTTCCGCGGAATGCTGCATCGTGCGCTCCATGGCACTGGCTTCGGCCTGCACGATGTCGAGCAGCGCGAGCGCCTCGTCGAGACTCTCGCGTAGCGCCTGCGCGTATTCCTGCTCTTTTGCCGCGCGCTGTTCAGCAGCCTCGCGCCGGCTCGTGTGAAGCGCGAGGCGCGCATCGCGGGCCGCGAGCGCATCGCGCAGCGTCGCCACTTCGGCCTGAAGGCCCGCTTCATCGCTGACGCTCCCGCGTTCGAGTTGCGCCGTCAACTGCGCGATCTGCGCCGAGAGTTCACGAATCGACGCATCCCGCTGGTGGCTCATTTCGTGCAGCCGCTTCTGCTGGCGCTCGATTCTGTCGCGCAGCGTCGCGTTCTCCTCTTCCAGCGCAACAAGGCGGCGGATATCCGCGCGGTTCGCCGCGCCCACCAGATGCGACAGCATGTGCAGCGCGCCAAACGCGACCTGCCGCTCGTGGATCGTGGCCAGCGGATGCGTCATCAGCGCCCAGTACGCGGGCGGAATGTCACCATTCCTGAGCGCTTCGTCCCACATCGCGAGTAGCGCTTCCGGGTCGGCCGCCTTGTCGAAACGCCGTATGGCGCCCGCGTAGCGCTCATCCAGCGCCTTGTGCAGCGCCTTGCCACCCGCGCCGCCATCCATGGCGAGCTCGACTGCCGCGTGGTGAATCTCAAGGTCGCTCGCGTGCTCCCGGTCCACGTCGGCGAACTTCGACACGATCTTGCGCAGTTCGTGCGTCGTCAGGCAGGTGCCGATGACCGAGCAGTGCAGATGCGGATCGAGTTCAGCCAGGCGCGCGCGGCGCCGGGGGCTGGACAATTGCGGCCGCGCGGGCTGGCAACATGCATCGCCGGTACGCGGCCAGGTTCCAGCGTCTTCTTTGGGCTGAACGATGCCCGGCGTGCGAGCAAGACGAAACGGCGGAGTGTGCATGACGACCTCGAATCCTGTTCCGGTTTTTACGGCAGGGTTCACGCGATCGACAGCGCGTCTCCACCGTGCGGCTCCATTTCAGCGAAATATACTACCGTATACAGCGAGTCGGATTTCTCCGCCACATCGCGTCGGCGCGCGCGGGGTATCCGATGTTTGCTACGTGGACGAAACGCGCTCAAGCGCACGCCGGGGAAAGTGCCGGTTCAGCACATGCTCGACGCACAGACCCACGAACGTCGCATCCAGCCGGTCGAACTCGTTGACGACGTTGTTCATTGCCTCGGCGTTCAGGCTCAGCGAGGCCGAAAAAATGACGTCGCGGCGTTGTGCTGCCGAGCGCGCATTCCTGATCGCCACGCGCAGTTCACGTAGACGCTCGAAGCCTGCCGCCTCGGCCTGGCGGGCGAGGATCGAAAGCAGTCCGTGTAACGCGAGCGCATCCGCACCGCTTGCCGGCTGCGCGTCGCCGTCTTCCGCGAACATCTGGACAAACCGCAGCACGCTGTTCTGCAGGCGCCGGAAAGCGTCGACGACGTCGCGGATCAACTCGGCACGTTCGAGGTCCGATGCGGGTTTCAGCGCCGTAATCGTCGACACGAGGTCGCCCGCGGGCTCATCGGGCCAGAACGATCGATCAGAAACCATGCGCCGACTACGAACCAACCTGCACCTCCATGTGATGTTCACCTGCTGCTCTGCCAGGGGTCGTTCGACAGGCGCATCGTTGTATTCTATCGGATATAACGAAAAATGGTGAATCCCGCCGGAACGCGCCCCGCCGCTGGACAGGCACTCCTGTTGCAGGCACCCTGTTGAACCGATGCGTCGCGCGCGGTGTCGTCCCGTGTCGCACGGGCGCATCGTGTGCTGCGTTAGCACATCGAAAGGCCGGAAAAGAAAATCGGCGCCTGCGGCACACTGCGAACATGCGCGCCCGCAAGCCGATAAAATCGGACACTGCCTGAGCCACCCTCTCCATCGCAGACCCATGACTTCGACGAACAACGACGTAACGGCGAGCCACGCGGTGAACCGATGACCCGGATCGCCGCGCCCATCGAAGCCGCCCGACTCGACGACGAATGGCTCGAAGCCGACGCCTTCGGCGGCTTTGCATCGGGCACGGTGGGCACGACACGCACGCGCCGCTATCACGCGCTGCTGCTCACGGCGTCGAAGGCGGGCCGGGTCGTGCTCGTGAACGGCATCGAAGCGTGGCTCGAGGGTAACCGCGAACGTTATCCGCTAACGATGCAGCGCTACGCGCCCGATGTCGTTTATCCCGACATCGCGGCGCAAATCCTCAGCTTCGACACCGCACCGTGGCCCACGTGGCGGCTGCGGATCGATACGGACACGGTATTGAGCGTCGAGCTGTTCGTCGCGAAGGCGACCGGCGAAACCGTGCTGCGCTGGCGGCCCGAACGAAGCGGCGCGCTTGCGGACAACCTGATCCTGAAGGTGCGCCCGCTGCTTTCCGGCCGCGACTATCACGCGCTGCATCACGAGAATCCGGCGTTCAACTTCAACGCGCAGCAGGAGCAGTCGCGCGTCAGCTGGCAGCCTTACGGCGATTTGCCGGTCATTCACGCATCGACAAACGGCACGTATTCGCACGCGCCCGACTGGTATCGCAACTTCTCCTACCTTCGCGAGCGCGAACGCGGGCTCGATTTCATCGAAGACCTCGCCACGCCCGGCGTGTTTTCCTTCGATCTCGCGAGCGGCGAAGCGCTCATGATCCTGAGCGCCGATACACAGGACCCGCAGGACACGCAGCGCACAAAACCCGCAAGCGATCCCGTACAACGCGCGGGCGAACTCGCCGACATCGAACAGCAGCGCCGCGCCGCATTCGGTTCACGTCTGCAGCGCTCCGCCGATGCGTATGTCGTGTCGCGCAACACGGGCCATACGATCATCGCCGGATTTCCGTGGTTCACCGACTGGGGGCGCGACACGTTCATCGCGATGCGGGGGCTGCTCATCGCATCGGGCCGGCTCGCCGAAGCGGAATCCATTCTGCTCGAATGGACCGGCACGCTCTCCGAAGGCATGCTCCCCAACCGCTTCCCCGACTACGGCAACGCACCCGAATATAACTCCGTCGATGCGTCGTTATGGTTTGCGGTTGCGGTGCACGACTACCTCGCGACGGATCACGCGAGTCCCGCAACGCGCACCCGTCTCCAGCAGACCGTCGATGCGATTCTCACGGGCTATTCGCAGGGCACGCG
>CALFSF010000407.1 GCA_937917025.1 uncultured Paraburkholderia sp. | reverse complement strand
GTGTGGCACATCGCGCAGTGTCCCGGACCTTCGACGAGATACGCGCCCCGGTTCCATTCGACGGACTGCGTGGGATCGGCCTTGTATTCGCCCTGACGGAAATACAGCGTGCGCCAGCCCAGCAGCAGCTCGCGCTTGTTGAACGGAAAGCGCAGCGTGTGCGCACGGTTCGGCTGATGGACGGCCGGCACCGACATCAGGTACGCGTACATCGCGTCCGAGTCCTCACGCGTCATGCGCGTGTACGACGCGTAGGGCATCGCGGGATAGAGGATCGTGCCGTCCTTCGACTTGCCTTCGTGCAGCATCCGGTAGAAGTCGTCGGCGCTCCATGAGCCGATGCCGGTTTCCCTGTCGGGTGTGATGTTCGGCGTGTAGAGCGTGCCGAACGGCGTATCCATCGGCCGCGTGCCGGCGAAGAGCTTGCCGGCCGGCATCGTGTGGCACGCAACGCAATCGCTTGCGCGGGCGAGATATTCGCCGCGCGCGACGAGGCTCGCGTTGTCTTTCGAGGCGGCGCCCTGCGCATGCGCACCGGCCACGGCCAGAGAGAACAGCGCGACTGCGCATGCGACGCGGCGCGTGAAGGTCTTGAGCGTTCGGACGGATCGGAGAGCGTGCAATCCGGTTCTCCGGTTAGTGAGGGACGCTGCCGCAGACGAGCGGCATCTTGAGCGAACCGGCGGCGACCGGAGACGGATCGGCCGGCGCTTTCTGCGACGCGAGCCACGCAGCGACGGCGGTGATGTCCCGCTCGCTCAGGTGGGTTGCGACGACCTTCATGCAATCGGGCGCGGCCGTGCCGCGCGTGCCGTAACGCCAGGCGCCGAGCTGCGCGCTCAGATAATTCGCGTGCAGCCCGAGCAGGCCCGGAATGGCCGGTTCCATGCCGGTCAACGCGCTGCCATGGCACGCGACGCAGGCGGGAATCTGACGCGACGCATCGCCATGCGTGACGAGCGTCTGCCCAAGCGCGAGCGTTGCCGCGTCGACCGTCGGCGTGGAAGGCGGCGGGAACGGCGGGCGTTCGGCTGCGAAGTAATCGGCGATCTTGTGCAGGTACGGGTCGGGGAGATACGCGAGCAGATAGTTCATCGGCGGATATTTGCGCCGGCCGTCACGGAATGCGAGCAGCTGGTTGTACAGATACCCGGCGGGCTTGCCGGACAGACGCGGGAAGTAGTCGTTATCGGTGCCCTCGCCGCGCTGGCCGTGACAGGCCGCGCAGGCCAGCACCCGGGCATGCATCGTGTCGGGCGCCTGACCGGAATCCGCGTCCGCGGCGAATGCCGTCAGGCTCGAACACGCAAGAAGCGCGATCGCAATGAGTGTCCGCCGTTTTACCACCTCGACCCTCTCAGGTTGCTGATGCATTGGTCTGTCGCGCAAACGGCAGCCGGCAACCCGGCGAAACTTTTAATACCGTCATGCGCGAATTTTTTCTCCGGAAGATGTATCGCCCGTGGCGATCATCAAGGTCCGGCGCATTCTAAGGCTGCTGTACGGCTATACGAGTTATAGAAAACCGAAGCGAAAATTACCATAACGGCTTTCTGGCGTGCTTATTCAGACACCTGGCAATTTGCGCAGGAACAATCACGCGTTATATTTTTGAGACAGGAAAAGATGGCGACGCGAAAAACAACAGTCATGGTCATCTGCAAGCCACTTTCCATTGAATGTGATATGCCGTCTGATTATTCGCAGGCATGACCATCCGCGTTTTTTCCGCCTTTTGTGTGCGGTGGTCATCCGGCCAACTGGTTACCTGAAAAAACCAGAAACTGGTGATTTCAAGGAACCACTTCATCGCCTAATCTTGATCCTGTCGCGCGGCTTCGCGCACATCAACCGATCAGGGGAAACCGCCATGACTTCACGTCTCGACTTCTATTCAGCCAACCCGCATGCCATCAAGGCTGTCCTCGCGCTCGAAGAACGCATCGGCAAATCGGGCATCGAAAAATCGCTTGCCGAACTGGTGCGCCTGCGCGCGTCCCAGATCAACGGCTGTGCATACTGCGTCGACATGCACGTCGCCGATGCACGCAAGGGCGGCGAAACCGAACGCCGTCTCGCGACCGTCGTCGTGTGGCGCGAAACGCCGTTCTTCACGGACCGCGAACGGGCCGCGCTCGAATGGACCGAAGCGCTCACGCTCGTGGCGCGGGATCATGTGCCGGACGCCGTATGGGAAGCGGTTCGCCCGCACTTCAGCGACGAGGAAATCGTCGACCTGACGCTGCTCGTCAACGCGATCAACACGTGGAACCGCTTTGCAATCGCGTTCCGTAAAACACCGGCCTGAACGGTTTAGCGCGCGCCGGTGACGCGCCGGCAGACGCCCGCCGTCATCGATAAAGCGCTGCTGCCACGCACGCCCTTCACTTCAATCCGAGACGTTTTGCGAGCCGGTTCAGGTTTGCGCGATCCATGCCGAGCTCACGCGCCGCCGATGCCCAGTTGCGATCGTTGCGCGCGAGCGCGTCGCTGATAAGCGTGCGCTCGTAGCCTTCGACCGCTGCGCGGAAGTCGGCGGGCGCGTCCACGGCGGCGCCGTCCGCTGCGCCCGTCTCCGAAGCCAGTGCGCGCCGCGCGTCGGACAACCCGAGGTCGTCCTGCGTCAGCGTGAGAATACGCGGACGGTGTCCGTGGCGCGCGAGCGCCTTGAGCGCGCTGCGCCCGATCAGATGTTCCAGTTCGCGCACGTTGCCAGGCCACGTGTACGCGAGAAGCGCGGCCTGCGCATCGTTCGAAAGCCGCAGGCTCAGGAGCCCGAGCCGCGAACGGTTCTCTTCGAGAAAGAAGCCGGCGATCAGCAGCACGTCGCGCCCGCGCTCGCGCAGCGGCGGCGCCCACAACGGATACACGCTCAAACGATGATACAAATCCGCGCGAAAGCGGCCTTCGCGCACCTCTTCGGCGAGGTCGCGGTTGGTCGCGGCGATCAGCCGCACGTCGACCTTGTGTTCGTTGTCCGACCCGATGCGCTGGATCTGCCCGTTCTGCAGCACGCGCAGCAGCTTCGCCTGCACGCCAAGCGGCAGTTCGCCCACTTCGTCGAGAAAGAGCGTGCCGCCGTCCGCGAGTTCGAATTTGCCGCGACGGTCCGCCGACGCGCCCGAAAACGCGCCGCGCACGTGGCCGAACAGTTCGCTTTCGACAAGCGTGTCGGGCAGCGCCGCGCAGTTCAGGCTGATCATCGGCTTGCCGGCGCGCGGCGACAGCCCGTGGATGGCGTTCGCGACGAGTTCCTTGCCGACGCCCGTCTCGCCCGTGATCAGCACCGTCAGATCGCTGTTGGCGACCACGGCGATCTCGTTCATCAGGCGTTTATGCGGCGCGCTGCTGCCGATCATCTCGCGCCGCGCCGTGCTGCTCGCCAGCCGGTATGCCTCGGCGCGCGCGCGTTCTTCCTCCGAACTGCGCGCGAGCGTGTCGATGCGGTCGACCACGCTGACCGTCGCCGCCGCGAGGCTCAGGAACGCCTGCAGCGAAGGCAGATCGAGCGCGTCGAACTGGGAAGGATCGAGCGCGTCGAGCGTCAGGAGTCCCCACAGGCGCCCGTCTATATAGAGCGGGCAACCGAGGCAGTCGTGGACTTCCAGATGACCTTCGATGGCCTGCACCAGGCCGTCGTACGGGTCGGGCAGCCCCGAATCGGCGGCAAAGCGGGTGGGCTCGCGCCGCGAAAGCAGTTGCGCGAAGCGCGGATGGTCGCTCACGCGAAAGCGCCGGCCCAGCGTGTCGCTGCTCAGGCCGTTGATCGCGAGCGGCACCAGCGTATCGCCTTCGAGCCGCAGCAGCGCGGCCGCGTCGCCGGGAAAGAGCGTGCGCAACGTGTCGAGCAGGCGCCGGAAACGCTCGGCGGGCGGCAGCGCGCGCGACAGGTCCTCGACGAGCGGAATCAGTGCATCCAGCACCGCATGAACAGTCAGAGTGACTACATCGGTAGTCTTTTCGACTCGTGTCATATCAACTACACCAATTCAAAGGCAACTGATTCTAAAGGAATTTATAGCTGGCATGAAACGTGTATATAAAAGGTCGAACGATGGGATCCGCCACGCAGGCGTTTTCCTCTTTCACCTGCCACGAAAAGGAATCCACAGATGCTTTCAATCGAACACCGCGCCATCATCAAGGCCACCGTCCCTCTCCTCGAAAGCGGCGGCGAAGCGCTGACCACGCATTTCTACAACATGCTGCTAAGCGAGAACGCTTCGGTGCGTCCGCTCTTCAACCAGGCTCACCAGGCAAGCGGCGCGCAGCCCCGCGCGCTGGCCAACGGCGTGCTGATGTACGCCCGCCACATCGACGAACTGGAACAACTGGGTGGCCTCGTCGCGACGATCATCAACAAGCACGTGTCGTTGCAGATCCTGCCTGAGCATTATCCGATCGTTGGCGGCTGCCTGCTGCGCGCGATTCGCGAAGTGCTCGGCACCGAGATCGCAACCGACGCCGTGATCGAAGCATGGGGAGCAGCCTATCAGCAACTGGCCGATCTGCTGATCGGTCTCGAAGAAAACATTTACGCCGAAAAAGAAAAGGCGCCCGGCGGCTGGCGCGGTGCACGCGCGTTCCGCGTTGCGCGCAAGGTGCGGGAAAGCGAGGAAATCACGTCGTTCCACTTCCGCCCCGCCGACGGCGGCGATCTGCTCGAGTTTCATCCAGGCCAGTACATCGGCATGCAGGTGTTCATCGACGGCGAGGAACTGCGCCGCAACTATTCGCTGTCCGCCGCATCGAGCAAGGACGAATACCGTATCAGCGTGAAGCGCGAACCCGGCGGCCGTGTGTCGAACCATCTGCACGACCACGTCAACGAAGGCGACACGATCGAACTGTTCGCGCCTTCCGGCGATTTCAGGCTCGAACACAACGACAGGCCGCTCGTGCTGATCAGCGGCGGTGTGGCATCACGCCGACGCTCGCCATGCTAGAAGCTGCGCTCGAAACGAACCGTCCGGTGCACTTCATTCACTCGG
>CALFSF010000406.1 GCA_937917025.1 uncultured Paraburkholderia sp. | reverse complement strand
GCGCAGATACTGCTGCATCATCGGCGTGTGCTGTGCGACGGTTTCGTTGGGTGTTGCGATTGGAGTGCCCATCCTGATGTCGTGCATTGGTGTTCAGGGCGTGAGTTTAACCCGCCTGCGTCGCCTGTGAACCTGGCCGGATGGCCAGCGCACCCATGCGGGGTTCGCTAGAGGCGGCAAGCTTCCTACTCTTCGATCAGCGCCCGCATGTCGACCTTGCGGGCGTTCATCAGGCTGCGCCGCCTGGCAAGCCACATCATGAACGTAATGAACGTGCCGAACACGACGATGATCCACTGCACCGGCACCTTCGCCGTCAGCATCAACGCGTACGCGCCGAGCATCAGCAGAACGGCCAGGTTCTGGTTGAAGTTCTGCACGGCGATCGAGTGTCCCGCGCTCAGCAGCGTCGCCCCGCGATGCTGCAGGATAGCGTTCATCGGCACGATGAAAAATCCCGACAGCCCGCCCAGCAGAATCATCAGCGGATAGGCAAGCACGATATACACCGGCGCGACCAGCGGGCCGATCCGGATGCCCATGCCGGCCGGGAAGAGCCCCTTGCTGTAGAACGCCATCGCGATCGCCACCGCGCCCGTCACGATGCCGACCGGCAGTACGCGCAGCGACCCGCGCAGCGGTATCCACGCAGCCGCGGCCGCTGCGCCCACCGCGATCCCGAGACCGGTGACGCCCTGCATGACCGCCGCTTTCGACAGCGACAGGCCGAGGTTCACGTCAGCCCACTTGAGCACGAGCAGTTGCAGCGTGACGGCGCCGCCCCACATCAGCGTCGTGACCCACAGCGCGATCTGCGCGACCTTGTCGCCCCATAGCACGTTGAAGCTGTTCGCGAAGTCGCCGACCAGTTTTCGCGGCTCGGCGAGGCGGTTCGGATAGCGGGCGCCGGTGTCCGGTATCGCGACGTTGATCGCCGCCGCCGCCGCGTAGGTGAGCATCACGGCGAGCATCGCGAGATCGGCGGCCGTGTGGATCATCGGCAGATGCGCCCGCGCGACGAGCTTCGTCGCGAGCGTGCTGATGAGTGCGCCGCCCACCATCGTGCCGACGATCGTCGAGAGCACCGTCGCCGATTCCAGCCACGCGTTCGCGGCGACGAGTTTTTCGGCGGGGAGCAGTTCCGTCAGGATGCCGTATTTGGCCGGCGAATACGCCGCGGCACCAAAGCCGACCACGCCATACGCGATCATCGGATGGACGCCCGCGATCATCATCAGGCAGCCCGCCGCTTTTAGCGCGTTCGAGACGAACATCACGTGGCGCTTTTGCAGCGCGTCGGCGAACGCGCCGACGAAGGGCGCGAGCAGCACGTAGGAGATCGTGAAGAAGATCTGCAGCAGCGGCGTGACCCACGCCGGCGACTGGATGACGGTCAGAAGCGCGATCGCCGCGATCAGCAACGCGTTGTCCGCCAGCGACGACACAAACTGTGCCGCAATGATCGTATAGAAGCCTTTTTTCATGAAGCGGACCGGAGCGCGCGACAGGGCGCGTCGAGCAGGATTCGAACCGGCGGTCGAACCCGCGCCGACGCCATAACAAAAAAGCGGCCGAGGCCGCTTTTTCGTTCGTGCATCAAGCCGCTTGCTGCTTCGTGCGGCTGTACTTGCTGAGAATCGGCACCATCTGTGCGTACATCTTCGGATTGCCCGCGACGATTTCGCCAAGGTGCAGGAATTCCGAATCGCCCGTGTAGTTGCCCACGAGACCGCCGGCTTCCGTGATCAGCAGGCTGCCCGCCGCCACGTCCCACGCGTTGATGCCTTGCTCGAAGAAGCCGTCGAGGCGGCCCGCGGCGACGTTCGCCAGATCGAGCGCGGCCGCGCCCGGGCGGCGCAGGCCCGCGCATGCGTTCGTCATCTCGGAGAACAGGCGGTTGTACGCGTCGAGGCCCTCCCGGTCGCGGAACGGAAAGCCCGTGCCGATCAGGCCGTCGGCCAGCCGGTCGCGGCGGCCGACGCGGATGCGGCGGTCGTTCAGGTACGCGCCACGGCCGCGCGACGCGGTGAAGAGGTCGTTGCGGGTCGGGTCATAGACGACGGCCTGCGTCACGATGCCCTTGTGCGCGAGCGCGATCGACACGCAGTAATACTGGAAGCCGTGGATGAAGTTCGTGGTGCCGTCGAGCGGGTCGATGATCCACTGGAATTCCGACTCGTTGTCGGACTTGCCGGATTCTTCGGCGAGGATCGCGTGATCGGGGTAGGCGGTCTTCAGCGTATCGATGATCGCGGCTTCCGACGCCTTGTCGACCTCCGTGACGAAATCGTTATGCTGCTTCTTGCTGACCTGGATGAGATCCAGATCGAGCGACGCGCGGTTGATGATCTGCCCGCCGCGACGGGCGGCCTTGACAGCGATGTTCAGCATGGGATGCATGAGCCGGGATCCTTGTGCCGGACGGCCGCGGCGGCAGTCCGGTAATAGCGGTAAACAACCGGAACGTTCGCGTTGAAGTAATCGAACACACGTTCCGTCGACGCAGACGAATTGAAGAAGAGCGGGGCGCACGCCCCTGAAACGTTCAGAACGCTCAGCGGCGACGCGAATTCCGTGATTTTACCCGAGTCTGGGTGCTTCCGGCAGCACCGCGCGTCTGGACCACCCGAAAGCGGGCTCGCATGAAGGTGGATGGCGCTACCATACGGGTTCTCCAGTCAGCCGAATGTCATCCGTGGCCGAAACCCAGCACCCGTCTTCTTCCCGCGATTCATCCACAGTGCCAGGCGCGCCCGGCGACAGCGCCGGGCCCGTGCGCGGCGGCTTTACGTCGACGCGTTTCGTGCTCGTCGAGCCGAGCCATCCCGGCAACGTCGGCGCGGCGGCGCGCGCGGTCAAGACGATGGGTTTTTCGCGGCTGGTCCTCGTCGCGCCGCGCGTCGCGAACGTGCAGAGCGACCCGGAGGCGGTCGCGATGGCGAGCGGCGCCGACGACGTGCTGGCGTGCGCCCACGTCGTACCGTCGCTGGGCGACGCGCTCAACGGCGTCCAGTGGTCGGTCGCGTTGACGGCGCGCGCCCGCGAATACGGACCGCCCCAGCTCTCGCCGCGCGCCGCCGCGGCGCAGGCGCGTGGCCACGCGGCGCAGGGCGAGATCGCGCTGGTGTTCGGCAACGAGCGCACGGGCCTCTCGAACGAGGACGTCGAGCGTTGCAGCGTGCTCGCGGAGAGTCCGGCCAGTGCCGCGTACAGGTCGCTCAATCTGGCGCAGGCGATCCAGGTGCTGTCGTACGAATTGCGCATGGCCTATCTGGAAGCCGCCGATCGCGGCGCCCCGGTCAGCATCGAACCGGATGCATCGCCGCGCGCGGCCAGCGACGAAATCGAACGCATGTACGTGCATCTGGAAAACGCGTTGATCGCGCTCGACTTTCTCGATCCCGTCAATCCGAAGAAGCTGATGTCGCGACTGCGACGGCTCTTCGCCCGTTCAGGCCTCGAGCGCGAAGAGGTCAACATCGTGCGCGGCATCGCCAAACACATTCTCTTGAAGGTCAAGCCGCCCGGGAAGTAGGCCGGGCGCGGCCGGCGGCGGCCCGCATGACCGGCCGCAGGCCACAGGACGCGCCGCGGCCGACGACCTTGCCGCCAGCGCGGGCTTCCAGCAGCGTTTGCGCAATCCCCCTACAATCGCTGAAAACGTCATAAGCAAAGCGGCGCGGCTGGATTTGCAGCCGGCCGTCCAGCGCCCGTTGCCGCAACGCCGTGATCCGTTGTCCGGCGAAGCCGCCAGCGGCAACGAAGCCTCACCCCACGTCAGCCTGATTGCCATGTTCAAAAGACTTCGCGAAGACATCGCCACGATCCGCGAGCGCGATCCCGCCGCACGCAGCGCCTGGGAAGTCCTCACGTGTTATCCGGGCCTCCATGCGCTCATGCTGCACCGCGTCGCGCACGCCTGCTGGCGCGCGAAACGCCGCTGGCTCGCGCGCTTCGTCTCGCAGCTCGCGCGCTTTCTGACCGGTATCGAAATCCATCCGGGAGCGACGGTCGGCCGGCGCGTGTTCATCGATCACGGCATGGGCGTCGTGATTGGCGAGACCGCCGAAATCGGCGACGACTGCACGATCTACCAGGGCGTGACGCTCGGCGGCACGTCGCTCACACGCGGCGCGAAGCGGCATCCGACGCTCGGGCGCGGCGTGATCGTGGGCGCGGGTGCGAAGGTGCTCGGCGGCTTCACGATCGGCGCGGAAGCGAAGATCGGCTCGAACGCGGTCGTCGTGAAACCGGTGCCGGCGGGCGGTACGGCGGTCGGCAATCCGGCGCGCGTCATCGTGCCCGCCGCAGGCACGGCGGCGAAGGCGAGCGAAGCGAAACCCGCGGCCGCCCGAAGCGGCTTTTGCGCGTATGGCATCACGCCGAATGCGGACGATCCCGTATCGCTCGCGATTCACGGGCTGATCGATCACGCGGCGACGCAGACGCAGCGCATCGACGAAATCGTCGCTGCGCTGGAGCGGCTCGGCACGACCCTCGAAGCGTTGAACGGCGCGGATGCGGCGTTGCTGGATCTG
>CALFSF010000405.1 GCA_937917025.1 uncultured Paraburkholderia sp. | reverse complement strand
TTTCATATCGTCGCGCCGGATCTGCCCGGATTCGGGCAGTCCGACATGCCCAGCCGGAGCAGTTTTGCGTACACGTTCGACAATCTCGCCAATGTCATCGACCGCTTCACCGGGACGATCGGTTTCGATCGCTTTGCGCTCTACGTATTCGATTACGGCGCGCCAACCGGTTTTCGCCTCGCGCTCAGGCATCCTGAACGAATCACCGCGATCATTTCGCAGAACGGCAACGCTTACGAAGAAGGCTTGAGCGACGGCTGGAATCCGATCCGCGCCTACTGGCAAGACGGTTCGCCGGCCAATCGCGAAGCGCTGCGTGTAATGCTTACGCACGAGACAACGGTCTGGCAGTACACGCACGGCGTGTACGACACGGCGGCCGTGTCGCCCGACGGCTACTCGCTCGACGACTTCTATCTGGGCCGGCCGGGTGCGGACGAGATTCAGCTCGATCTGTTCGGCGACTATCGGAGCAACGTCGCGTTGTATCCCGCGTTCCAGCAGTATTTCCGCACGCATCAGCCGCCGTTCCTCGCTGTGTGGGGGAAGAACGATCCGTTCTTCCTGCCCGCGGGCGCCGACGCATTCAGGCGCGACATGCCGGACGCCGTCGTGCGCTTCTTCGATACCGGCCACTTCGCGCTGGAGACGCACGCCGCGGAGATCGCAGCGGCCATCGCGGATTTTCTCATCCGCTGACGCGTTCCAGCGTCAGCATCGACAGCAGTGTCATCAACGTGCAGGAGAACAGTCATGCGTGCAATCGTGTCCGGGTTCGATGAAATCCGCGAGGTGCATCGCGTGATGGAAGCCGGTGGAAAGAGGGGGGTCGTGCATTGCCCCATCGTTGATCCGCAATTCAAGGAGAGGTGAGATGTCCAGCAAAGTCGCAATCGTCACGGGCGCGAGCCAGGGGATCGGTCGTTCGACCGCCATCAGGCTCGCGCGGGATTTTGATTCGCTCGTTCTCGTCGCGCGCGACCGCGGGAACCTCGAACAGACCGCAATCGAGGTGAAGAAGGCCGGCGCGGAGTCGCTTGTCATCGACATCGACCTGTCCCGACCCGACGCCGCACGGCACGTCGTCGACGGGACGCTCGCGGCGTTCGGGCAGATCGACGCGCTGCTCAACATCGCGGGCGCGGTGCCGCAGATCGACGTGTTCGAAATGACCGACGAGCAATGGGACCGCGGCCTCGCGCTGAAGCTTCACGGCGCGCGACGCCTGACGGTCGCGGCGTGGCCATCGCTGAAGGAGAGCTCGGGGTCGGTCGTGCTGATGTCGGGCAACTCGGCGCTGTTTCCCAAGGCGCCTTATGCGGCGGTGGGCACGATCAACGCGGCGATCATCGCGCTCGCGAAGGCGTTCTCGGACCGCGGCATCGCCGACGGCGTGCAGGTCAACAGTGTGCTGCCGGGACCCGTGATGACCGGCCGCCGGCAATCCTATCTGGAACATTGGGCGCCGCTGCACAACATGACCGTCGAGGAGGCGACGGCGAAGTTTCCCGTTGAAGCAGGAATCGCGCGATATGGCACGCCGGAGGAGATCGCCGGGTTGATGGCGTTCATCGTGTCGCCAGCCGCGCGCTGGATGACCGGCTCGGCGTTGAGGATGGATGGCGGGGAAGTCAAATCGATCTGACGCGTGGGCCGCGATGCCGGTGCATCGCGGCCATTATTTCGTGTCTTCGGTGCGACCTTTGATATTCTTCCTGTTCACCGCATTTCCACCCGCCGATGCTGTGCGAGACGGTTTTCCGCCAGTTGCCAGGGGGCGCAGCCACAGCGCTTTTTGCCTGGCGCGGCATGCTCCTGGGAGGTCAGCTTTAGTTCCAGGCGCAGACCAGCAGACAGGATTGAAGTCATGAACGACAAGCGAGATGAAGTCCCGGACAGCACAGCCGCGCGAGTCGCGTTGTGGCGCGCGCTGCATGTCGAGGTCGACGCCGCGCCGCATGTGCTGGAGGACAAAGTCGGTCTCAAGCTGCTGTCGCCGGACGGGAACTGGCGCGAGCGCGGTGACATGGACCCGCGGTTCACGCGGCCCTTTCGCGCCTCCATCGTGGCGCGTGCCCGCTTCATCGAGGATCTGGTTGTGGAGCAGGCGGGTCGCGGGGTGAGCCAGTATGTGATCCTTGGCGCGGGCCTTGACAGCTTCGCACAGCGCAGACCCGAGATCGCTTCCGGCCTCGGCGTGTTCGAGATCGACCAGCCGGGTCCTCAGGCATGGAAGCGTCGGCGCCTGATCGAGCTCGGCTTCGGCGTTCCGGACTGGCTGCGCTTCGTGCCGGTCGATTTCGAGGCGGGGGAGCGCTGGCGGGATCGGCTCGTGGCGGCCGGCTTCGATGACAGCAAGCCGGCGATCGTGGTCTCCACGGGCGTGAGCATGTATCTCACCCGCGAGGCGAACGCGGCCACGCTGCGCGAGGTCGCGGCGCTCGCGCCAGGGTCGACGCTCGCGATGACGTTCCTGCTCCCGCTGGAGCTGGCGGGCCCCGAGGTGCGTCCCGGGCTTGAGATGGCGGAGAAGGGCGCGCGGGCAAGCGGGACACCTTTTCTCAGCTTCTTCACCCCGCGGGAAATCCTGGCGCTCGCCCGCGAAACGGGCTTTGGAGAAGCGCGGCACGTCCCCGCGGCCGACCTTGCCCGGCGCTACTTCACGGGCAGGACCGATGATCTGCACCCACCAGACAATGCGGAAGAACTGCTGGTGGCAAATACATAGCCGCCCATCGCACCCCTACGCCGGCTCGCTCTTCAGATAACGCTGCGGGGTCTCGCCTATCGTTTTTCTGAACATCGTGATGAAGGCGCTGGAGTTCGTGTAGCCGAGTTCGCTGGCAATGGCCGCGACGGGCACACCCTGGGCCAGCTTCGATACCGCCTCGACGATTCTTAGCTGCTGGCGCCATTGTCCGAACGTCAATCCCGTCTCTTCCCTGAAAAGACGGGCCAGGGTCCGTTCACTGGCGCCGACCCGCTCGCCCCACATCGTCAGCGAATATCCGTTGGCTGGCTCCGTCAAAAGAAAATCGCAAATCTGACGCAGTCGCCGGTCGAGCGGTAAGGGCAAACCGCCGCCGAGCGCCTCGCGGGAATCGCGCATCTCCGCGAGCAGTAGCGGTGTGATCAACGCATAGCGGCGATCCGGGTCGTTTCGCTTGTCGTCGACCATCGCCGCGACCAGTTCCCTCAATAGAGACGACACCATGAGCGCCCTGCATTCCGATTCCGGCCAGGGCGAGGCCTCCGGTTCGAAATAGACGCTGTGCATCAAGACTTCGCCGGTCGCGATCAACTCGTGGCCGATCCGCGGCGCGATCCACAACCCACGATGCGGCCCCAGCGTCCACATGCCGATCGGCGTCATGACCCGCAACACCCCGCGCACCGTGAAGACGAATTGCGCCTGGTCGTGCGAGTGCCAAGGCTCCCTATTCGCCGCCTCATATTTATAGCTACTCGCTATGACCGGCCGGGAAAGCTTGCGTTGCTGGAATTCAGGTCGGTGCCACCAGGTCTGGTCCACGCTCGAAGATCCTTCGTCTATCGGTCAAAAGTTGTCTGTTTTGCGAGATTTTTTGGCAATACCTCGTGCCATCGCGTCGGGTATCTTATTTTGCATCGAGCGACGGCAAATTACTAACGAAAATAGTAATGATTCGCAATTGCATTAATGGGCCGTCGCCATCGTCTATACAAACAGGGGAACGGGATATGAATCGGCGGACGGGTCGAAGCGATGCGACCAAACGGATGGGGCAGGCACGCGCACCGATGACGGGGTTGAGGCTGCTGTCCATTGCAGCGGGCCTGATGCTGGCCAACGCGGCTTATGCGCAACAACCGGCGGCGGATACCGCGGCGTCCGGCACGCCTGCCGGAGGGGCCTCGAAGGATTCGCAGCTTCCGGCGGTCGTCGTGTCGGGAGACCGCATCCCGGAAACGGGCACCGGACCGGTGGCCGGCTATGTGGCGAACCAGAGCACGGCCGGCACCAAAACCGACACGCCGATCATCAAGACGCCGCAGGCGATCTCGGTCGTCACCCGCGACCAGATGGACATTCAGGATGCGCAAAGCGTCGCGCAGGCGTTACGGTACACGTCCGGCATCAACCCGGAGCAGCGCGGCACCAACACGGATTCGCTCGAATACCTGTATGCACGGGGCTTTCTCGTCGACGAGTTCTGGAATGGTTTGCGCACGCCGGGCCCGGCGGGTGGGTTCGGCTTCAACGTAACCAGCTTCGATCCTTACATGTTCGAGCGCATCGAATTGCTGCACGGCCCGGCCTCGGTGCTGTACGGCCAGGGCTCGCCCGGCGGCACGGTGAATCTGGTGAGCAAGATGCCGACCGCTGAGCCGTATCACGAGGTCGGCATTCAGACCGGCAGCTATGGACGGCTGCAAGGATTCTTCGACTTGAGCGGTCCGGTCGACAAGGACGGCAAGCTGCTTTACCGCCTGACGGCCGACGGCTTCAACACCGCGACGCAGACCGACTACGTGAACCAGCAGCGTTTCGCGATCGCCCCGACCCTCACCTGGCGTCCGACCAAAGACACGACGCTGACGGTCTTCGCGAACTATCAGGCCGATCCTGAGGCGGGCATCTACAACTTCGTGCCGGTGGTCGGCACGATCCAGACGGGCGTCGCGCAATTGCCACGCAGCTTTTACCCAGGCGAGCCGACCTTCGACAGTTTCCGCAAGACGCAGGAGTCGATTGGCTACCAGCTCGACCACCGGTTCAACGACGTGTGGTCGGTCAGGCAGAGCTATCGCTTTCTGCACAACAGCCAGACGCTGCAATACGTCGACGCGGAAGACGGCTACAACAGCGACGGCACCGCGCTGGAGCGCACTGCGTACCTGAACCGCGGCATGGTGAACTCGCACACCGTCGACAATCAGGCGACCGCGAAATTCGGAACCGGGCCGGTGTCGCATCAGGTGACCGTGGGTCTCGACTACCAGAACATCCAGTTCAATCACTACTTCATGGGCGCGCTGTCGGACGTGCCGTCGCTGAGCGTCACGAATCCACAGTACGGCGTCGCCATTCCCTATCCGTCGTTTGTGTTCGGCACGTCGAATGCGCAGTCGATCAAGCAACTCGGCACTTACGCGCAGGATCAGTTCGACATCGGACGCTGGTCGTTCCTGCTGGGCGTGCGCGAGGACTGGACCAGCGAAGACGTGATGTCGTACAGCACCGGTGCGACCACGAGCCAGTTCAACCGCGCCTTCACGTGGCGCGCGGGCGGCGTGTACAGGTTCGACAACGGTATCGCGCCGTATGCCAGCTATTCAAAATCGTTCCAGCCGCAGGTGGGCACCGATTACTCCGGCCGCGCGTTCGATCCGACCATGGGCGAGCAGTATGAAGTCGGCGTGAAATTCCAGCCGGCGGGTTACAACAGCTTCGTCACGGTCTCGGCTTTTCACCTGACGCAGCAGAACGTCCCGACGACCGACCCGGTTCACACGGGGTTCCAGGTGCAGACAGGCGAGGTGCGTTCGCAAGGCTTCGAGGCCGAGGCGCACGCGAGCCTGACCAACAACCTGCAACTGATCTTCGCGTACACGTACACGAATCTGCTCAACACCCGGAGCAACTCGGCGAACCTGAACAAGGTGCCGGTCGGCATTCCGCGCAACGCCGCGTCGCTGTGGGCGGACTATTCGGTCAAGGCCGGTCCGCTTAACGGCGTGCAATTCGGAGGCGGTGTGCGCTATATCGGCGGCTCGTACGGCGATACGGCAAACACGCTGCTGACTTCGTCAGCCACGCTGATCGATCTCGCGCTGCGCTACGACCTCGGTCGCGCATTCTCCAATATGCACGGCTGGACCGCATCGCTTAACGCAAGCAATCTGCTCGACCGTCACTACATGGCGTCGTGTAACGCCGGCTCGTGCAACTGGGGCGAAGGGCGGCTCGTTCTCGCGGGGCTCAAATACCAATGGTAATGACGTTCGGGACGCGCCCATGAACCGGCGCTCGATGCTGCGTCTCGTAACAGGCGCATGCGTGGTTGCGGCGGGCCGCGCGAGGGCGGGCACGCGCGCGCCGCCGCGGCGCATCGTCTCGCTTGACTGGGGGCTCGCCGAGATGCTGTTGTCGATCGGCGTCGTGCCCGTCGGTCTCGCCAATACGACGGGGTTTCGCAGCAACTTCACGACGTCGGTGCTGCCCATGTCCGTCGTGGACCTGGGCCTGAAGTTTCAGCCGAACATGGAGCTTCTGCTGGCGTTGAAACCCGACCTGATCCTGGTGACCCCCGCGCACGCGGCATTGCGCGCATCGCTGGAACGGATCGCGCCGACGCGCACGCTCGGCCGGTATCGATATAGCGCGGCACCCTATACGGTTGCTCGCGAGGAAACGCTGCAACTCGGGCGCTGGCTGGAACGCGAACCCGTGGCCGTGGCCGTGCTCGACGACGCGCAGCAAACGATCGGCCGTGCCCGCGCCAGGCTCGCCGCCTGCCTGCCAGGCTGCGACAGACCGCTTCTGGTCGCACAGTTTCTCGACGAAACGCACGCACGCGTATTTGGACCACACAGCATGTATGGAGAAATGCTGACGACGCTCGGCCTGCGCAGCGCATGGCGCGGCCCGGCGAACGCGCCGGCCGTCGCGACCGTCGGCTATGAGGCGCTGGGTTCCGCTCACGATGCGACGCTCATCTGTCTGACGCCGCTTCCCGCCGCGGTCGAATCGATGATGAAGACGAGTCCGCTGTGGCGCGCGATGGGTTTTGCAAGCCCGGGGCGCACGATTGCATTGCCGCTGGTTCCGCCCGACGGCGGCGTGGTTTCGGCCACCCATTTCGCCGGCTCGCTTGCCGACGCGCTCGTGAAAACAGCCAGGGAGCGCGCATGAAAAGCCTCGCTTCTGCTGCGGTTGGGCCGTCGCGACGTACGCCGCTGCCGCTGTTGTGCCTCGTTCTCTCATGCGCGATGTTGATTTTTTTCTATCGACTCGGCACGCGTCTGCCGTTATCGCTGTGGTGGCAGGCCATCGTTGCACCTTCTCCTGCCGACCTGCAGCAACTGATGGTGCATGACGGGGTTCTGCCACGCATCGCCGTGACGTGGCTTTGCGGCGCCGCGCTTGGCCTGGCCGGCGCCGCCACCCAGCAGGTGCTGCGCAATGTGCTGGCCGAGCCGATGACGCTCGGCGTGTTCCCGGGCGCCTATCTGGCGCTTTCGGCCGCGACCGTCTTCACGCCGCACTGGCTCGCCGCGGGGCGCGACGTCATCGCACTGGCCGGAGCGGCCGCCGCGCTCGCAACCGTCTTCGCGCTTGCCGCGCGGCGCGGCATGTCGCCGCTCGCGCTCGTGCTGGCCGGCATGATCGTCAACCTGTGCTGCGGCGCGCTGAGCTTCGCGCTCGCCATCTCGCACTACGACGTGCTGACTGGCCTGATGATCTGGGGCGGCGGCTCGTTCGACCAGCACGACTGGCACGTTGCGTTCGCGCTTCTTGTCAGACTGGCACCGTGCATTGCGTTGCTCCTTTCCTGTGTGCGGCCGCTGACCGTCTTCGAAGTCGGCGATACGGTGGCAGGCAGTCTGGGGATATCCCTGCGCGTCACGCGGGGGGCGGTGCTGTTGCTGACGTTGCTCGTCACGGCCTTCGTCGTCAGCGAGGTCGGCGTGATCGGCTTCGTCGGCCTGGGCGGACCGACGCTCGCGCGCCTCGCGGGTGCACGGCGCCTGCGCGACCGCATGCTGTGGGCGCCGCTTTTTGGCGCCGCGTTGCTGTGGTTCGCCGACGAGGCCAGTCAGCCGCTCTCCGCGCTTTACGGCACCGTGATTCCCACCGGCGCGATCACCGCGTTGCTGGGCGCGCCGCTGCTGCTCGTGATGCTGCCGCGCCTGCACGGCGTGCCCGACCTCGCGCGCGCCGCCCGGCTGCATTCCGCGCCCCTGTCGAAGCGCACGCTGGCTCGCATCGCGTGTACGAGCGGCGCGGCGCTGCTCTTCTGCGTGTTCGTTTCGCTGGGCACCGGGCGCGGACTGAACGGCTGGCACATCAGCAACCTCCGCGAGATCGGCGAATTGCTGTTTCTGCGCCTGCCTCACGTCGTTGCGGCGGCGGCCGTGGGCATCCTGCTTGCGCTCGCCGGCGGCATCGTGCAGCGCATGACGGGAAACCCGATGGCCAGCCCTGATTTGCTCGGCATCACCGCGGGCGGCGCACTCGGTCTGACGGGGGCGCTGTTTTTAACGAGTCAACCCGGCGTGCCGACGTTTTTCGTCTGGTGCGCG
The DNA here is from genome assembly GCA_937917025.1 of uncultured Paraburkholderia sp. Taxonomy (GTDB): domain Bacteria; phylum Pseudomonadota; class Gammaproteobacteria; order Burkholderiales; family Burkholderiaceae; genus Paraburkholderia. Next base: position 7,991 of record CALFSF010000405.1, on the reverse strand, counting down.
GGCGGCGCGTTTCTCACGCTTGCCGCGTTATTTCTGCTGAGCCGGGCCTCGTCGTATTCACCGGATACGCTGGTGCTCACGGGCGTCACGATCAGCGCGATCTTCCAGGCCGTCTCGACCATCGCGATGGCGAGCAACGATCCGCGCGTGCTGGTGCTCTACGGCCTTCTCGCGGGGTCGACGTACAACGTTAGCGCCTTCGCGGCGGCCGTCGTCGCCGCAATCGCGCTGTTCTCGCTCGCGGTCGTGCCGCTGTGCCGGCGCTGGCTGGACGTGCTGCCGCTCGGCGCGGACGTGTCGACGGCGCTCGGCGTCGACCTTGCGCGTGCGCGACTCCTGTTGTTGTTGCTCGCTTCGCTGATGACTGCCGCCGCAACACTCGTGATCGGGCCGCTTTCGTTTATCGGGCTGATGGCCCCGCACATGGCGCGTATGCTCGGCATCCGCCGCCCTGTCGCGCTGCTGTTCGTGTCGGCGACGCTTGGCGCGATGCTGATGGTGTTTTCGGACTGGCTCGGACGCTGGATTGTTTTTCCGCAGGAAATGCCGGCCGGCGTAATGGCAACGCTGACAGGCGGCTTTTATCTGATCGTGACCATGCTGCGGCGTGGCCGCGACGCGTGAATACCTCCCCAAACAAGACTCAGTTGACGTGCAACTCTGAGGAAATAGATGTCCCTGCTCCTTTCGCTTACCCGTGGTCACCGGTGGGTTCTTTTTACCGCGTTCGTGACGAGTCTGATCAGCGGGTTCGGCAACGCCGGCCTCGTCGCGCTTATTAACCAGGCGCTTGGCGCGTCGAACCAGAGGCTTGCCATATTGGGTGAGCAGTTTCTGCTGCTAGGCGTCGTCGTGCTGGTCACGCGCGCGCTGTCGCAAACGCTCTTCATGTATCTGGGCCAGCGTGCCAAGGCGACGCTGCGCATGCGCACGATTCATCGTATCGGCGCGGCGTCGTACCGGTATCTCGAGAAGCAGGGCGCGTCCAAACCGCTTGCCGTCCTGACCCAGGATCTCGACAGCATCGTCGTGTTTTTCGTGAATCTGCCGGTCCTCGCGATGCAAGGTGCGATCGTGATCGGTTGCCTGTCCTATCTGGGCTATCTGTCGTCGCAGATCATGATCCTTGCGGTCGTCACGATTTGCGTCGGCTCGCTTGGATTTCGCATGACGCACAAGAAGGCGCTATTTCATCTGCGTGGTTCGCGCAAGCGCGAGGACGACCTGATCCGGCATTTTCGCGCGCTCTTCGACGGCGCGAAGGAGCTCAAGCTTCATCGCGAGCGCAAGCGGGCGTTCATCGACGATACGCTCGCCACCAGCGTGGAAGCCGTGCGCGTGCAGCGCACCCGAGGCTATGTGCTGTATGCGGCAGCCGCCAGCTGGGGCAACTTCATTCTGTTCGCGTTCGTAGGCGTCGTGTTGTTCGTGCTGGCCCGCATCTTCCCCGTGGACACCCACGTGATGTCGGGCTATGCGATGACGTTTCTCTACATGATCATGCCGATCGAAGGCCTGCTCTCCGCTTTACCCACGGTCTCGACAGCGCGCGTCGCGCTCGAGCGGATCGAGCAGGTCAACACCGACCTGCCGGTTGAGGAAACGCAGGACACGGTGCCGGCGGCATCGTTCGACAGCCTGGTTCTCGAAGGGGTCACGCATCGTTACTTCCGCGAAAGGGAGAACGAGATGTTCACGCTTGGCCCGATCGATCTGACATTCCGGCGTGGCGAACTCGTCTATCTGATCGGAGGCAACGGTAGCGGCAAGACGACGCTGGCGAAGATGCTGGTCGGCCTGTACGCACCGGATAGCGGTCGCGTGCTGCTTGACGGCCAGGCCGTCGACGAAGCGCAACGCGACGCTTATCGCCAGCTCTTCTCGGTCGTATTCAACGACTTCTTTCTCTTTGAAACGCTGCTTGGAATCGGACAGGATCGCGTTGCCGGTCTGGACGCCGACGCACAGGCGCTGCTCAAGGAACTGCAACTCGATCACAAGGTCGACATCGCCAACGGAAGGTTCTCGACGCTCGATCTGTCCCAGGGGCAGCGCAAGCGCCTTGCGTTACTCGTCGCGTATCTGGAGGACCGGCCTTTCTATGTGTTCGACGAATGGGCCGCCGACCAGGACCCCATGTTCAGGGACCTGTTCTACCGGCGCCTGCTGCCCGAACTCAAGGCGAGGGGCAAGACGGTGCTCGTCATTACGCACGACGACCGCTATTTCCATCTGGCCGACCGCTACATCAAGCTCGACTACGGCCGGGTGATAGAAGAGGGAAGCGGTGCGCAACTACTCGTCGATCGTCCTCAATCCGGCCACGGCAATATAAACAACACACTCTTCGAATCATGACGCAACCGCTGCAGAAAAACATGAACGCCCGTCTGTCTGCTGTGCGGGACGCCGCCGACGGGCGGGCGCCGATGTACGAGATCGAAGACGTTTCATTCAGGCTGGGCGACCGGACGCTGCTGCACCCGTTGACGCTGACGCTGCCAGCAGGACGCGTGTGCGGCCTCATCGGCCATAACGGATCGGGCAAGTCGACGCTTCTGAAACTTCTCGCGCGCCAGCAAACGCCGACCTCGGGCCACGTGCGCTTCGGTAGCCGGCCGCTTGCGCACTGGGACCACCGGACACTCGCGCGCAAGATTGCGTATCTCCCACAGCAACCGCCTGCTGCCGAAGGCATGACGGTGCGCGAACTTGTCGCGCTTGGCCGCTACCCGTGGCATGGCGCGCTCGGCCGTTTCTCCAGCAGCGACGCGGACAAGGTGGCGCAAGCGCTGGAACTGGCCGACGTCACGGGCCTGGCGGAACGGGCGGTCGACAGCCTCTCCGGTGGCGAGCGGCAACGCGCGTGGCTTGCGATGCTGGTCGCGCAGGACAGCGAGTGCCTGCTGCTCGACGAACCGACTTCCGCGCTCGATATCGCGCATCAGGTCGAAGTGCTTCGACTCGTGCGCCGCCTTGGCGAGGAACGCGGGCTTGGCGTGGTGATTGTGCTGCACGACATCAACATGGCCGCACGCTTTTGCGACGACATGATCGCCCTCAAAGCGGGACGCGTAGCCGCACGCGGTACGCCCGAGCAGTTGATGCGCCCGGAGACGCTGGGCGCCATTTACGGCATTCCGATGGGTACAGTCAGCCATCCGGGTGGCGGCGTGCCGATAAGCTTCGCATGGTAAGACGCGGTCACGTCACGAACGGGATAGCCGATAGCGTTGCGCATCTGCTATCGCTTAACAGCGTCGACTTCGAAAGCGATCTGTTAGCGTTTATAGGCAAGCGGGATTTCGGCGCTCGAATAAGGCGCGATTAATAGCCGGATTCCGGGCATTCACGTCATCGCTCCGGTCGTTGCGTCATTCACTGTGGGATACTTCTTCGATCGGCACGGCGGCGATCAGGTGTTTCTCTTGAGCGCGACTGGCGCGTGCGGGAGGATTGATCTTGACCAGGAATGTTGACACGCAGGCGCCAGATGAACAGCGTTCATCAGGCAAAGCGACGGGCGAGCAGGCAGCGCGCCCCGCCGCAATGCCGACGACGCTCGAACTCTTTCTGATCTTTGCGAGAATTGGCCTCACGAGCTTTGGTGGCGGACTGAGCGGCTGGTTCTTGCGTGAATTTGTCCATGACCGGCATTGGCTCACAGAGGAAGAGTTCCTTGACGGACTCGCGCTCTCGCAGGCGCTTCCGGGTGTCAACATAAAAAACCTGGCGATCTGGATTGGACACCGCCTGCTCGGCTGGCGAGGTGCGGTCGTCGGGTTTGCGGGAATCATCTTTCCGCCAGCGGTGTCGATCGTCATCCTGGGCGTCTTCTTCTCCGCGATGGCCGGTTTCTCGTTGACGCGTTTTGCACTGGCGGGCGCGGCAGCGGGCGCAATCGGCCTGTCGCTCTCAATGGCGATCACCGCGGTACGCCGGTTGCCGCGGCGCGTCTTTCCGATTCTGATTTTCATCGGAACGTTCATTGCGGTCGCGCTCCTCGCCGTGCCACTCGTCTGGACTGTGCTGGTAGCAGGAACGCTTAGCGTCGGCTTCGAATATGTGCGTTTGTCCCGACACGAGTAATCGACGGCCCCTGTCTTTCCACGAGCGATAACCCTTGTCCCGAACACTCATCGCGCTTTTCTCCGTCTTCGCGCCGCTGTCGATCGTGACGGTCGGGGGCGGCCAGTCCATCATCGCGGACCTCCAGAGACAGGTCGTCGACGTGCATCACTGGATGACGCACGCGCAGTTTGTCAGCGACTTCGCCATCGCCCGGCTCGCACCGGGGCCGGGCTCGCTGCTCGCGACCCTGATCGGCTGGCAGGTTGGCGGAATTCAGGGCGCGGTTGTCGCGACACTCGCGCTCTTTGGTCCGACCGCGTTCATGATGTACGGCGTCGCGCACCTCTGGAAGAAGCATCGTGGCGCGCGCTGGCAGAACGCGTTGCAGTCGGGGCTTCGCCCCGTGGCGGCGGGACTGATTCTGGCAGCCGTCTATGTGCTGGTGAAAGAACTGGACGGCGGCTGGATCGCCCAGGTCACTGCCATGGTCGCGACCGTGATCGTCATGACAACACGAATCAACGCGCTGATTCTCATCGCGGGTGCTGCAACGTTGTTCGTCCTGCTTCATCTGGGCGGCGCGCTTTAATCCAGATCGGCGGATCGACACGTCTGGCTCGTGAATGAATTCGGCAGACGCGCAATGACATCCTGTATGTCGCGGATACAGCAGCAATGGCGGCGTAGCCATTCGCTAAAGATATCTTTCCCGGTCGTCCGGCATGTGCCGCCTCATGAAAACATCGACGCTATCCAGCCGTGACGACACAAACGCCCTGACCACCACGATACAAACGACACCCAGAATAACCACCACAGCCGGAATCTCGAACCAGGTCATATTCACGAGAAAATCCTCCTGCTTCACGAGTAGCCACGACGCAGCGACGCTGCGTCGTGGCTACCGTTCACATCCCCAGTTTAGGTGGAGGGAACCGGGCGCCAAAACGAGAATTTTTCGTCGCGATGTGAGAAAAATTACGGTAGCGCCAATGCGGCGCTACCCATGCTCACCGGCGCTCGGGGAAGCGCAGCGTCGAATGATGCCGGCCGTAGGACACATAGATGATGAGCCCGATCACCAGCCATACGACAAGCCGCACCCAGGTGACGAGCGGCAGTCCCGCCATCAGCAACAGGCAAAACAGGATCCCGAGGACCGGCACGACCGGTACGGCAGGCACCCGGAACGGGCGTGAAGCACCGGAGTCGCTGCGCCGCAGATAGATCACCGCGCCGCACACGAGGATGAACGCGAACAGCGTTCCGATGCTGACCATTTCCCCCAGCACGCTGATCGGCGTAAGGGCCGCGACGATCGCGACGATGGTGCCGATCAGGATCTGACTCAGATGAGGCGTCTGAAGACGCGGATGAACCCGCGCGAAAAGCGGCGGCAGCAAGCCGTCTTTCGACATCGTGAAGAAGATGCGGCTCTGTCCGTAGAGCAGCACGAGAATCACGGTGGTGAGGCCGGTCAGCGCGCCGATCTTGATCAGGATGGAGAACCAGTTGAGGCCGATGGCGTCCACGCCCCTGGCGATCGGATCAGGAACGTTCAGCTCACCATAAGGTACAAGCCCGGTGAGGACCCCCGCGACGAGGATGTACAACACGGTGCAGATGACGAGCGACCCCAGGATGCCGATCGGCATGTCCCGTTGCGGTTTTTTCGCTTCCTGTGCGGCGGTGGAAACCGCATCGAAACCGATGAACGCGAAGAACACCACGGCCGACCCACGCAGAATCCCGCTCATGCCGAAGTTACCGAACTCGCCCGTATTCGCCGGAATGAACGGATGCCAGTTCGCCGGCTTGATGAAAAACACGCCGAGCGCGATGAAGGCCACCACGACGGTCAGCTTGACCGCGACCATGATGTTGTTGAGCCGCGCGGATTCCTTCGTGCCGAGTACGAGCAGGGTCGTAAGAATGGCGATGATCAATATCGCGGGCAGATTGACGATGCCTGTCGCGGTGGTGCCGTCGGCCAGCTTGATGACGGTGCCGGGTGCGGCGGCCAGAGCGGGCGGGATGCTGATTCCCACGTTATGCAGCAGGCTCACGATATAGCCGGACCAGCCGACCGCGACCGTGGCGGCGCCCATCGCGTATTCGAGGATCAGATCCCAGCCGATGATCCACGCGAAAATTTCACCCAGCGTGGCATAGGTGTAGGTGTAACTGCTGCCGCATACGGGCAACATGGCTGCCAGTTCCGAATAGCAAAGCCCGACAAACGCGCATGCGATACCGCCGAGTACGAAGGACAGTGTGATGCTCGGGCCGGCGAACTGCGCCGCGGCAGTGCCGGTCAGGACAAAGATGCCGGCGCCGATGATGGCGCCGATGCCCATCGCCGTGATGCTGGTGGCGCCCAGTGTTTTCGATAGTGCCTGGCTTCCTTCCTCTTCGGCGCTTCCCACGATATCGGCGACGGATTTCCGTGCCATGTAGCTCGTATCAGCCATGATGAGTCGTCCCGTTCAGAAATGATGTTGGGCACGAACCGATCCGGTTTGCTTCGGCTCGCGGAGCACGACAAAAGCAACTGTTACCGAAGAATGGCGAAGCTCAGGTGGAGGGACAGGGTGAATTCAGTGTATTCCGGATTAACGGCAAAGTGAATATCCGGTTTCTTGCGACCATGCCATGGCCAGGACGACGCTCTGCTCGTGTTCTTAAGGCGTGATGCGCCGGATCTTCTCGCATGGAACTTGCATTAAAGCTGCGCTTCGATAGCCGCCTTGTCGATGACGGACCATACCTGCCCGATCCTGTCGCCGCGGAATCGATAAAAGACGTTCTCTGTGAAGGAAACGTTCTTCCCGCGTACAGGGAGCCCAAGGAACGTTCCCTTTGGCGAACAGGAGAAGGCCAGCCGGCTGGCTACATGCTGCGAATCGGCAACCAGCAACTGGATGTTGAATTGAAGGTCCGGAATTTCATGGAAGTCCCGCTCCAGCATCTCGCGATACCCTGACAATCCGATCAGGTGATCGTTGTAGTACACGTCCTCGTGAACGAACTGTTCCAGCTTCGGCCAGTCCTGCGCGTTCAGGCAGGCAATGTAGTCCCGGTAGACGCTGGCGAGATCGGTTCTGTTCATGGCAATTACCTTCGCGCTGAAAATAGAACGTGTCGAAATTCTACAGCCATGAATAATGTCCAGAATGAACCGATCGCCAGCTTGAACAATCATCCGGTTGAACAATCGCCATGACAGACTCTCGAATCCTGCTGCGCAACGCTTCGGCCAAAGACCCGGCGACCATCGCCAGACTGCATACAATGAGCTGGCAGACCGCGTATGGCGAAATCCTGCCTGCGGACTATCTGCACGAACGCGTGCCGCGTGAGCATGAATCGCACTGGGCGTCTTATATGGCTCGACCAGCGGAGAAACGCGGCCTCGTTCTCATCGCAGAATTCGCCGGTGAGCCGGTCGGCTTTGCAAGCGCCGAGAAGATGCAGGACCCGGAATATGGCGTGCTGCTCGACTGTCTTCACGTAATGAAAGCGTTCCAGGGCTACGGTGCGGGAAAGCTGATGATTGAAGCGGTTCGCACGTGGGCGCGCACGTCTGGAGAGAGCCGGATGTATCTGTATGTGCTCGTTGGGAACCATCGAGCGATAGACTTCTACGAGCGCAACGGCTGGCAATACGCGGGGCTCGAATCGAGCTACATCGGCAAGACGCCAGTGGTAGACCGCCGGTATGTCATCGACACTTTCGTCGCGCACGTCGGGGAGGCGATGGCGCGCGAATAAGGTGTTCGGGGCGAATGCCCTCGCAAGCAGGCGCCCAACCCGAAACACCTTTCCCGGCACGATCCCCTTAAGCAGCCCGTCCGATCCCTTCAAATTCTTCAAGCACCGCGTCAGACAGGTTCAATTGCGCCGCCTGCATGTTTTCACGC